>CAZTVP010000137.1:0-5973 GCA_964616995.1 uncultured Comamonadaceae bacterium | reverse complement strand
ACTCTTGAGAAACTTTTAGACTGCCTAAATCTTCTTTGCTAAACTTCTTTCTCATACCTCAAATTCTTTAGCTAATCTGTTCGAGTCGTTAATGGCAGAAACCTTGTTTTCTGGTCGAAATTTATTCACGCCTATCATTATTTTTTCTTCGCGGTGCAATGCTTGTTTCTGTGCCTCACCATCCGCTTTCAAGAGCTTCATGATTTCACCTTTCTTGTGCATTTCATTAATACCTCCCTGCTCCTGCATCTCACAAAACAACTCCCATGTTTTTTCTCTCAACTCTTGGGTCAGATTTTCTATGTAATAACTCCCTCCTGCAGGGTCTGTCGTTTGATGGAGAAAGCTCTCAGACTTCAGCAAATGCTGAATATTTCTAGCATAGCGCATCCCAGATGCACTTGAAGCTTTTGTATTCTCATTATAAGGATAAACACAAACCGAATCTGCTCCACCTAGAATGGCGCTCATGGCTTCTGTAGTAGCGCGAAGCAGATTATTTTCTTGGTCTAGCGTGGCTTTATTCCATTTAGAAGTAAAAGCTTGGAGATGTGTAGCAGTGCTACAAGAATGTTCAAAATCATGTTTGCTCAATACCAATCCCCAGAGCTGTCTAAACACTCTGAACTTGGCAAGCTGAGTGAAAAAACTAGAACCAGCACTCAACGTCAAACTCAATGCTGCCGAAGCTCTATCGGCATCTACTCCTGCATTCAGTAACTCTATAAAACTTTCATACCCGATAGAAAGTCCGCAAGCCATTTCCAACGCATCCTGCGCTCCCATGTCATGGAAAAACTCGCTTCTAACAGTAATCGGTTTGAAAGAAGGAAATGTTTCTATGATGTCTTTGGCTAGTCCTATTTGCTCTTTTCTTAGTTCAAGCTTTGGCGTGTAAAGATGAAGTTCTGTAGAACCGTTTACTGCTGTATGTGCTATTTCATTTGCGGTGCAAAACTCCTTCAGTTGCTCAAAATTCTCACGAGTGAAATCCCCTTGAAATCTCAGACCTATGTAGCTCAGGTAAATTCCTTTCAAAAGCAATCTCAAGTCTGGATTTTTCGCCAATGAAAACACCAGCCCTTCTGCCCCACCATTTAGAGCTTCCAGAGCCTGAGCATTCATGGTTTTTTGATCAACAGCAGCTATAAACTGACAAATCTCCCAGTTGTTAGATTCTGTTTTTACGCCTCTCAGATATGGGAATTTCCCCGGAACACCTTCATTATCTTTATGGAAAGATTGATTCGGATTCACTTCAAATCCAGCAGGATGTTTCCATACTAGATTTTCAAATGGTTTTCCTTTCAGTTCTTTTTCTATTCTAGCCCGCCAATTCTCAGGAAAATCGGCCGTGAATTCATTAAAATCTAAGCTCATTTCTTAGGATTTATATTGAGCTTCGAAGATATAATTATTATTCGTCCCTCGGTTGGGGCGAATCCCGATTCAATTGGGCGAATCCCGTTGGGGCGAATCGCAATTCGCCCGTTCTGGGCGATCAGGAAGATCAGAGCTATTGGTTAAATTTATCCTCTTCCCATTTCTTCGGATTATTTCGAATGTAATTTATGATATTATCGTAAGCCCTTTGGTTTCTGATGATATTATCCCAGTAGTCTCGCTGCCAGATTGATTTTTCTGGATCGATTCCCGAAAGGGGCGAATCTCGTTGGGGCGAATCGCAATTCGCCCGTTCTGGGAGATCTGGGCGATTAAAAATTAATTCCTTAATTCTTTTGGTGGTAGCGCCTTTAAATCCTCTAATGATAGCGCCTATGGTTTGAGAAGGAGATCTAAATTTTCCTATGTGTTCTGGATTTTGTTCTAAATCCTTTTCAATGTGAATGATGCCATGAAAATGATTTGGCATCACCACCCATTCTCCTAATGAAATATGAGAGCGAATTTCTATAGTTCTTATCCATTCTTCCTCAATTATCTCGCCTAATTGATTAAGTTCCATAGACCCATATATAATTTCTCCAAATAGATGAGCTCGTTCTCTACAGCATAATGTTATGAAGTAAGCTCCTGCAGAAGAATAATCATAGCCTTCTAAACGAATGCTTTTGCGATTATGAATATTGGGGTTGAACTTTCTCAATATGAACGAAAATTACGACAGAACCCAGAGATTAAGTTTTCTAGACTCTATCTTTAATTCATGAAAGAATCAGAAGTGGATTATAGCCAATTTACATCTCTAGATATCCGAATAGGAACCATTTCCAAAGCCCAAGTATTCGAAAAGGCTAGAAATCCTGCTTATCAAGTTTGGATTGACTTTGGGCCAGAAATAGGTGTTTTAAAGACAAGTGCTCAAATTACTGACCTCTATTCCTGTGAAGCATTAATCGGAAAGCAAGTTACAGCGGTAGTGAATTTTCCGAAAAAACAGATTGCCGATTTCATGAGTGAATGTCTTATTCTTGGAGGTGTTTCAAATAATGGAGTTAGTTTATTAATTCCTGATATACAGGTTGAAAACGGAACTAAAGTCAGTTGATTACTTTCTCACTACTTTAGCCAGTAATCGTCCAATTAATTAAGCAGTATGGATAATTCTTCTTCTTTCTTTTCTAGGTCTTCTATCATTAGATACAATACTGACTCGTGCAGTCAAGCTGCGGTAGAGAATATCAATGATGCTGTTCTTTCTACCTCTCCAGAACACATAGAATGGCTAAATACTTACGGAATAGATTTTAGAGAAGAGTTCAAAGAAGTTATTCACCTGAATCACATGGATGATTTTCTAATGAAACTCATCTTTGACCCGAGTAATACGAACCGACTCATCCAACTTGAGCATTCCATCTTCATTTCCACGAAGGTGCTTCTAACAAATGAATCTGGATTCAACTCAGAAAAAATGATGTTTATAGTCTCCCCTACCAGTCTATGGAGTATTCAGGAGAAAGAAGGAGATTATTTTGATTTTATAAGAGAGCGTTTAGACCAGAATAAAGGATTGGCTAGGAAAAAATCTGCAGATTACCTCATGTATCTAATGATGGAAAGTATTATGGATACCTATCAAGATGCATTTGAATCCTATTCAGAAACGCACCAGATTTATACCGATAGCTCTGAGATAAAACCTACTCCTGCTTTCTCCAGAAGAATAGAAAACAAGAAAGCCGACCTATTCAAGTTTAAAAAAGCCACCAATAGTCTCCGAGACTTACTCAGCAAGCTGGAAAAAGTGGAGCTCGATGGATTCAATACAACTTACTTTATCGAGCTAAAAGACCAAGCTAACTTCTTGATAGATGACATAGAATTTGAACTGCAACAGCTTGAAAGTAGCATCAACTTACTTTTTAGTATGCAAGGGCACAGACTAAACGAGGTAATGAAAACGCTTACTATTCTTTCTGTAATTTTTATTCCATTGACCTTTATAGCAGGAATCTATGGGATGAATTTTAAAAATATGCCAGAGTTAGAATCCGAAAACGGATACTTCATAGATTTAGGGGTTATGCTACTGATTACCATAGCCTCTATTATTTACTTTAGAAGGCAGAAGTGGTTCTAAATAATATCACCATAAAGTAAAGTTCCTCTAAAACACTTGACAAATCTTAATTCTGGGTTATATTAATGATATGTCAATCACATTGCACCGCATAAATAAAATCTAACCTGTAATGGGTTAATTCAGGATAAGTCTGATTCCAGACTGTAACACGACAATTCACAATTTTATTCATCAACTAGACTAAGAAATACTTTGACTTAGTCTCAAACACATTTTTAATGACAACGAAAGAGATAAATCCAACACAGACATTCAGAAAACTCGGTTTCGAAAAATTAGAGACCGCTGAGATAACAAATAAGTTAAACGTTACACTAAGTACGTATCAAGTGTTCTTCCATAAACTCCAGAATTTTCACTGGAATGTAATGGGAAGTGACTTCTTTGATGTACATGAGATTACAGAAAAGCTATATAAAGAATCGCTAGATAACATAGATGAGATAGCAGAAAGGGTAAGAGTATTCGGGCAAACGCCAGAAGTGAGCATTTCTAATTACCTCAAGCACTCGATTATAGACGAGAGTTCGTATAACAAGAGTGCAGAATACATGATTATGGATATAGTGCGTGATGTAGAAAAACTGTCCGAAACGTTCTTAGACACCTATGAATCCTGCAGCGTGCACGGAGACATAGGAACATCACACATGCTAATGAAAATGATTAAAAACCTAGAAACGTATCACTGGCAGCTCTCAGCATGGGCCAGTAAAAAATATTCCTAATCATAACCTTGAGTAGCCACGCATAATTCACCCTATTAAGTACATTTGGACTGATGAATACTGACGCTCAACATATACTTATCCTGATAGTAGGTACTGTAATCACAGTTATCCTGCTATCATGGTTACTCAGAAGATTACTTAGTTTTTTTATCAATAAAAACAGTGAAGCGGTAGGCGCTAATCCTACCGCTTTTATTTTTCTGAAAAACAGTATCAGTTTCGTGCTGGTAAGCATAGGCTTGTTATGGATTTTCTATAACATTCCATACTTTAATAACCTTGGTTCCACACTATTTGCAGGTGCTGGTATTCTGGCGGCTATAATAGGTTTCGCTTCGCAAAAAGCATTTGCAAACGTGATAGGCGGTGTCTTTATCTTGATTTTTAAACCGTTTAGAGTAGGTGAACTAATTCAAGTAGGCGGAAGAACTGGAACTGTAGAAGAAATAACTCTAAGGCACGTAATGATACGCGATTTTGAAGCTAGACGAATCATTATTCCTAACAGCACCATAAGTGATGAAACCATCATCAATAGTAGCATTCTAGACGAAAAAATCAGAAAGCACATGGAATTCAGTATTTCATATGAATCTGATGTGGATTTAGCCATGAAGTTACTACAGGAAGAAGCGCTGAATCACCCAGCCTGCATAGACAATAGAACAGATGAACAAAAGGCGGAAAATTCAGAAATAGTTCCAGTGAAATTGATAAGAATGAATGACAGTTCTCTAACCTTGAGAGCTTGGGTTTGGACAGAATCAGCCGATAAAGCATTTAGTCTAGCCTGCGATATGCATGTTTCTGTACTTAAACGATTTAAGGAAAACGGAATTAAGATTCCTTACCCGCAGCTTGAAGTGCATCAGGCGGAGAGTTAATTAGTTTGGGGGTTGCACATTTGACTTTGTTGTCCTCAGTTGCCTAGGTTTGAGGTTTAAGGTTCAAGTTTAAGAACACTTCTAGAGTCTTAAATCTTATATCTTACGTCTTATTTCTCCCTATGATTCTATTCACTTTAAGTTCTTAGCTTTTTTGTTTTTTTTTGCTTCGCAATGCCTATTGCACCGCTAAATTTAAACACTTAATGGATGCGGCAGTATTTTTAGATAGAGATGGAGTCATTAATCATGACCCTGGAGATTACACCAAGAGTTTAGAGGAGTTTACAATTCTCCCTGGAGTAATGGAAGCTTTTAAGCTGATTAAAGAAAATAACTACAGAATCATTCTAGTTACTAATCAGGGAGGAGTGGCCAAAGGACTGTATCCTGAGGAAAACGTTCATGAAATCCATGATTATTTGCGCGGCAAAGCTTTAGAATATGGAGTGGAGATTGATGAAATATACTTTGCTCCTTATCATGATGATTATGGCTTATCGCTTTCCAGAAAGCCTGGAAGCTTGATGGTGGAAAGAGGACTGGCAAAATATCAGTTAGACCCTTCTAAATGTGTGCTCGTAGGCGACAAACCAAGAGACTTAGAAAGTGGTGAAAAAGTAGGTGTACCGGGAATCCTCATTGATGTGAATGGCTCTTTACTGGATGCCATGAAAAACTTTTTTAACGCATGAATTACATATACCATAATGGTAATTATATAGATAGTTCTCAGCCGTGCATTATGGCTACAAATAGAGGTTTCAGATACGGAGATGGTTTCTTCGAAAGTATCAGAGTGATAGGTGGT
>CAZTVP010000136.1:0-6517 GCA_964616995.1 uncultured Comamonadaceae bacterium | reverse complement strand
TACCGCTTTTAGAAATTTATATTCCACTGAATCAGATGTACCTCAGATGGTAGAAGTAATCGAGTATGAAAAATCTGGATTAGATCTTCAAAAAAATGCCGTATTAGAATATACGGTAGGAAATAGGCCTTATTACATAGAAATCTCTGAGATTAAGAATCTACCTAACATTTACGCACCATAGTTTAATGTCTCTCCTTAAAAGTATCTTCTTCAAGGTAGCACCTTCTAGTTTAATTAACTCTCTAAGAAAACGTCATTATTTGAAAAGATTTAAAAATCTGGATGGTAGTGAAGAACCAGAAATGCAAGTCATTAAACAACTGGTAAAAAAAGGGTCCGCGGTTCTAGATGTGGGCGCTAATTTCGGTGTGTATTCTAAGTTACTTTCTGGTTTAGTAGGGCCTGAGGGAAAAGTGTACGCGTTTGAACCTATTCCAGATGTACAAGGTTTTCTTTCACATAACTTAAAGAAAAGTTCTATTTCGAATGTTGAACTTCTCCCTTTTGCGTTAGCAGATTATAGTGGAGAAGCGCATTTTCATTTGCCAAAATTCTCTCATTCTGGAGTTAATTATTACGAGGGACATCTGACAGAGAAAAATGGAGATATTAAGGTTCAGGTTAGAAGTCTAGATGAATTAAATCTGAAAGAAAAAGTAGGCTTTATGAAGTGTGATGTGGAAGGGGCTGAACTCGAGATGTTAAAAGGTTCAGAAAATGTGCTGCGCAAAGATAAGCCTATTATCATGCTTGAAATAAATGGTTCGTTAGAAGAGGGGAAAGCTCCACAGGTATTAGCGTTTTTGTTGAATTTAGATTATACCATCAAGTATTTCGATGGAGCAGATCTCACCCAGGAAGCCAAAAATCATAGTGGTGTAAATTATTTCTTCTTCCCAGTAGAGTGAAGTCAGTCTTTCTCAGAAAGTATTCTTCTTAGATAATCATTTTGGCTAAGTTTTTAATTCGATTACCCTGTTAAGTGAATTAAGATTTGGAAAAGATGGAATCTTATCTACTCATGACTAGAAGCTTGTCTACCAGGTAGATAAGTGAATTCATTTCTTCATCACCTGTTTTAACTAAGAGTTCAGAGTTTAGCCTATTGTCATTCTCCATCTTAACCGTAAAGTCTAGTTCATTAAAAAATCTCAACACTTCTCCGCCTCTGAACGCAGCTGGAATATTCATTTGATCCGCCAACTGATTCACCTCTTGAATATTTATGTTTAAACTTATTATTTCATCTGATGCCATGAGTGAATGTGTATGCGCTTGTTCAGAGCTGAGCCAAAGGTTATTCCCATCGAGTGTAATGAATTCTTCCTGAGTAGGCATAATTTTAAATGATTCAGAGTCATTTTTAAAATCATCTTTCAATAGAAAGTTTGCTATATAATTCAGTTCATTGATGACTTTAGAATCTTTGACCTCTATTTTATTAAAGTTATCATCGTACTCATAGCTGATGGTTTCTATGGTTTCTTGGTCTAAGCCATTCAGTACAAAATTGAACTGACCTTCAGTCTTAGAAATAAAATTAGAGGTAGAACTAGACATTTGAGTAAGTTCAGTTAAAAGCTGATTATAGAAGCCTTTTTCTAACCAGTATTCCCAGTCTTTTTCATCAAAGGATAGATTTGAGTGAAATTGAACTAAGCCTTCTTCAGCTATTTTACTTCCATTAGCTTTAAACGGGTGCTTTTCTATAGTTCCAGAAGAAGTGAATGCTTCAGATATGATCTTCAGTTCTCCATCTTCGAAATAAAGGTGACTAGATGCAGAAGGAGAATGCTTGAAGTAAGGACTTCTTTTAGCCATTTCATCTTCATTCATCATGAAAGAAAAATGAGCTTTGGCATCTCTAAGTTTCTCTAGTTCAGGAGAAATATCTTTTGAGGGATTCGTTTGTATTTCTTTCCAGAACTCTTGAGCAGTAGATATGAAACCTCGCCTCACTCTAGAAAGATAACATAACTGGTCTGAGAAGGTGACATAAGCTTCTAAGTCTCTAGAATAATATTCATCATCAGATATTTTCTCTAGCTTACCATTGTTCACCATTCCATCTAGATAGGAGCTGAAATCATTTACACTTAGAAGTGGGAGCATAGCCGAAATCTGATCCCCTTCCATGAAACATACAATCTTTTTAGAAAAATTAATCCCGGTATTGGCTACTTCAGATTGAAACTTTTCCGCTCGCTGTTCATCTCCTAATTTCTCAGCCAGACCCATTACATCTCCTAAGTTAGAGATGATTAGCTTCATAAAAGCTTCTAAGTTGATGGTGAATACAGCATCTGCATCTTTAGGAATGGCTTGGAATACACTAGCATTAGCTTTGTTATTCTTATAGTTAGAGTACAAATAGTAGATTCCTCCACTCAGCAGAATTACTAAAAGGACAATCCCAATAATCTTAAGAACTTTCATTTAGTTTCTGTAGCTGTTATTCTGCTTGTCCAGCGTAGCCATGTCATTGATGAAGTTAAGGAAATAAGCAAAAGAGTTTTTATGTCCTCCTTCTGCAGACATGGTCATCTTAGTCTTAAGTATTTGACCGTCCATTTTTCCTTGTTCCATAGTCATAACGCCTAAATTATCTCTCATATAAGTCACCATAGACTTAGCATCTGAAGGAAGATCTTCTAGTGGAACTTTGTTGGCTAGTTTTTTTCCATTGATGAACACTTTCGTGCTGTAGTCACTTACGCTTGATTTTTGTTTAGCTGTAGGTTTGTTACCTCCTTTCTTTATGAAATCGAATAAACCTTGAGAAGAGTAGATAAACACTAATCCATCTTTTTGCATAGCGTAAATATCTAAAGGGACAGATTTTCCTGCGCTGAGCTTGTAATAGTCACCTTCATTTTTAAACTCATCTTTAGAGGTAATGTTGATGAGCTTAAAGATGTTATTGATATTTTTCATGTCGTCTGATGAGAACATGATTAAGAAATCTGGTCTAACTTCTTGTTTCGTCTTAGTTACTTCCGTCCATTCATAATTGTCATCATACTCGTAAGAAGTGTATTCTACTTCGTAGGAATTGATGTCCGTTATTCCAGCGTAAAAATCACCTTTGATCAAATTACCTATGGCTTCTTCGTCTAAAAACATATCTGTAAAGTCTATGAATATAGATGCCATTTCTCCCACGTCCATTCCATCCTCTTGAGGAAAATGTTTAGTAACGCCTTTCATATAATTATAGTAACCATTCAGCATTTCTTCAGAGTCTAAAGCTCCACTCATGAACATAAGGTGGTCGTCATAAGGAATGTACTTTAACATCTCTGAATTCATTTCGGCATTTAGCATATTACCGTACCACTCTGCCATTCCTCCAGCTAATTTGGTGTCTGAAGTTATTCTAAGTTCCTCTTTGTCGTAATATCCGTTCATGGTTATCCACTCGAAATCAGCGTACATATCCGTTAGCATATTTTCCATCTGAATTTCAGCAGCAGATCTGTAGTATGAATAAGGGTTATTCATAAAATACTTCATGATCCTATCATAACCCTGCACATGAACACTGAAGTCTGCTGTTTGATCTACATTCTTAGTCGTCAAAGAGAGTGAATTAGCTATAGGAATAACAGAAGTAGCATATAGTTTAGACTTGAGCTCTAGTTCTTTTTTTTCTTCTTCCATGGCTTTTCTTTCCTGTTCCATGGCTAGTTGTTCTTGTTCATAGATATAATCATCATATGAAGAAGGTATTTCCACTTCCTCCTCTACCACTTCTATCTCTTCTTCTACTATTTCTATTTCTTCTTCATAGATTTCTTCTATAGGCTCTTCCATTTCAGGTGCAGGTGGCACTTCTACAGCGTCATCATACATATATTCATCTTCATACTCGTATTGGTATGCGGGTTCTTCTAATAAATAGTTGTCATAACCATACGGGTCTTCATATGACGGAGTAATCACGGTGTATGAAATTACCCCTTTTCCGCCTATTAGGCTTGTGGTATAACCATTGCTGAAGCTCATTAGATTCCCATTCTCCTCTTCCATATTCTGTGGATTCATAAAAATCTGCTGGAACATATCTTTATCATTCACTTCGAATACAGTTCCCATATATATGCTATTGTCTTCAGCCAAAGAAACCATAAAATGAGCATCTTTATTGAGGTCTATACCTAATTCATCTATTTGTTTATCAGCTTGATTAGCCGCTCTGGTTAATTCTGAAAAGATCTTGTTTACAGCATCTAATTCTTTCATCTCATCTAGAGAGACTTTGTCGAGTAAGTTTCCACCTCTAAGAGTAAAGATAACATTAGGCTCAGTGCTCAGTCCTAGGTCCTTTTGAGCTTGTAGTTCCGCAGTGCAATAATAAAAACTGATAAATAGAATTAGTAAGTTACGAGTAGTGATTGAGCATTTTCGGATCATCATGGTATAATTTCGTTTATAGTAAAAATACCCAAAATGTTCAATTATCTTGAAATCTGATATGTTTAATCAGTTCAAGCAATCTCATAAATCTTGAATACCATTTAGAATAGCTGGTTTATATGAAAACCTGCTACTTTATTTCAGTCTAATGGTATTTTCTACGGAAGACTTTTTAGTCATTAAATCCACCACATTTTCTCTCACCATGGCAGCTTTTTTATTTGGAGATATTTTAAGTTTTGGATGAGAGCCAAATTTAATTTCACTATCAAATCTGTAAATAGCCGTTAGTGTAGCTTCCTTTAACATGGAGAGGTCCTCAGATTTTATTTGGCTGAGGTCGGCCTCGCCTTTATAATCTCCTTTTCTTCTGAATGTTTTAGTACCTATATCATAGTTGAAATGATTGTCACTTTGAGCATACGGATCTTCGATACCATAAGTGTTCTTAACTGCTATAGTAGCCGATTCGAGAGCTTTTACATCTGAGAAATTACAGGAAAACTTAAAAATGTAATTAGAAAAATCAACTTCCTTTTGCACCGCTGAAATACCTTCTATACTAGAAATAGTAGTCAATACCTCGTTCATCTTTCTAGTGATATCATTTTCACTTGGGATCTTTTGACCATTAAGACTGTCTAACATCATAATCGAGTTCAGTTTAGTCTTACTCTGGCTCATATTTATGGTGTAACTGAGTGTTCCTGATCCATTATCTTTTAAAGTGATTTCTTCTATAATCTCAAAACAGCCAGTCAGAAGAATCATAGAGAATAAAAGGAAGAATGTAAAACCAGAATTTTTCATGATTCAAACTTAAAACAAATAAGATGCCGTAAAATATCGTGATATTCTTTTGATGTTAACGGTCTCTTTTTAGTTTAATCAATTTATTTTCAATTAGTTAAATTTTAGTAGTGAGGAATCAAAGAAAGTGCCTTGTAGGTAAAACCTTACAGGCATTTCCTACGTAAAACGTCTCATAACACGCACAACTAATACAGAGATTAATGCAATATTTCATTCAACTGTCGAAAATTGCCACACTTGTTTCTTCATTTTTATTTCTACATATCTCTACAGTTCACTCTCAATGTTCTGTAGATGCCGGAGCTGATTTTCAAGTCTGCAACGGTGAACAAATCACCCTTACAGCTAATGCTACCGGAGGTGATGGGAATTACACTTATTTCTGGAATGTAAGTTTTGGATTCGGACAGAGTCAAACTTTTACTCCCATAGGAAACAACAATCAGAATCTCACTCAAACCTATACGGTTACCGTGCTTGATGGCTCGGGTTGTGTGACTACAGATGATATAGCCGTTACGGTACTCAGTAATCCAGAAGCTACGGCTTCCGTTAGTCCAGCTACTTGTTCTAATCCAGCCCAAATCTCTTTTGAGTTTGATGACCACCCAAATAGAACTGGAATAGAATTTAGCTTAAATGGAGGGAGTTCCTATCAGTCTTCTGTAGCTGATAATTCAGGAAGCGTGTCATATAATGTGAATCCAGGTGTAGTAAGCGCTTGGGTTAGATGGGGAAATAATCAGTGTCCGCAGTTTGTAGGAGATTTCATAGTAGATCCAGGGCCTGGTCCAAGCATAGAAGTTGAAAATGGATTTAATGCTTGCGAATTAACAGATTATACATTTAGCCCTATAGTTTCAGGGGGAACACCTCCTTACAGTTTTACTTGGAATGATGGAACTAACTCAGGAACTGGATTAGATGTTACATTTCCTAGTAGCCCATCTGCCAATCAGAATGTAACTTATAACTTGACTGTAGAAGATGCTAACGGATGTTCTAATTCTGGAAATGTGACGGTTAATGTGAGGAGTAATCCAAGTGCTTCTGTCGCTACCACGGATAAAGACTGCTTCACTATTGGAGGTATCACTTTTAATTTTATGGATCATCCTAATAGAACAGGTATAGAGTTTAGCGTGGATGGTGGAACTTCATATTTCAGTAATGTAGCAGACAATTCTGGTTCAGTAACTTATGATTTAGAGCCAGGAATTTATGATTGTTTTGTAAGATGGGGAAATAACGAATGTCCTGTGGATTTAGGTACACACGAGATTCT
>CAZTVP010000135.1:0-6519 GCA_964616995.1 uncultured Comamonadaceae bacterium | reverse complement strand
AAATTTAGATTTAAAGCAGGACTATTACTACTTCCTACGGGAGGCAGCTGAGCTTCGTCTCCCACTAATAATAACTTGGCGGTATCTACGCTAAACACATATTCTATAAGGTCGTCTAAAAGGTTCAAGCCTCCTTGGTCATCAGCACTAATCATAGAAGCCTCATCTACTATAAACAGTGCATTTTTAGTTCTATGCTGTGTTAGGGCAAAGGACACTTTTCCCTTGATAGTAGTCTTCTTGTAAATTCTTCGGTGAATAGTAGAGGCAGAGGTTTTAGTGTAAGATGTCATCACTTTAGCGGCTCTACCTGTAGGCGCTAGGAGAATAGGCTCATACCCGAATTGTTTACCAGTTTTTACTATGGAATTTAAACAAGTGGTTTTTCCAGTCCCAGCATATCCGCTTAACACTAAAGAACAATTTTCCTTGGTAGAAAGGAGAAATTTAGATGTAACCAGAAAAAGCCAATCTTGGTCATCTGTAGGAGTGAACTTCATGTTTTTCAGCAGAGAAGAATAAATTTTCCTTTCTGGAGCTGATAACTTTACATCTTTTTTGCTCAATTTTTTAGCTGGATATAGGGTTTAAATGAAGTATTATTAGTTTTTTAGCGTGCGATTGTACAAAGGTGCTAAGAAAAAATTAGCTTTGTAGCAGATTGTCAAAAAAAGAGATTTATGAAAGACATTTTAAGAACAGTAGAACAGTACGTAGTTCCAGCTATATTAGTAGCTGCAGGAGTAGCAGCCTTACTATTTTACACCGGAGCTAAAGGATTAGAAACTCAGCCACAGGAGATGCTAATCGGTGGTATATGCTTGATAGCAGCAGGATTACTTATGAGTCCTTTGTTCAATAAATTCTTAAAAAGAGGTCTTTCTCTTATTTTAGGTCTTGTACTCTCAGTAGGAGCTTTGGCTTTAGGATATAAAGTGTATGACGTGATAGCTTCTGAAAGTAATCACCGAGCTACTAAAGAGCAGGCAGACGCTAATACTATCCAAAGGCTGAAAGATTTACGGCTAGCTCAGGAGCAGTACAAAAACTATAATGATGTTTACGCTAAGAGCTTTGATGAGTTAATCACTTTCCTAGATAAACCTGTAGTGCCAGTGCCATATAGAAATGGAAACGTAATGGAAGACCAGTTCTTCCAGAAGAATCCAGATGAAATGAAGAAAAGAGATGAGTACATCATTTCCAAGGATAAGCTAGCTGATCTAGGAATGACCGAAGCTGAAGCTATTAAGAAGCATTATGAAGTAAGAGATACCACGTATATAACCGTTAGAAAAAAATTCTTCAGTGATGAAGCCAGAGCTAGAAGAAAATTACCTCCAGTAGATATAGCTGAGCTTCCTTTTAATCCTCATAGTGAAGAACGTTTCGAGTTTGAGTACAGAACAGACTCGCTATCTGCTGAAGCTATAGAGGCTGGCAAGAAAGCCAATGTATATGTGAAGATAACTGACCCTACTCCGTATCCGATAGACCAAAACGACCGAGTAAAGAAAGACACACTTTCATTTGGGTCTTTAGAATCTCTTAACTTAGATGGTAACTGGAGAGAGTAAGCTCAGTTCTTTTTCAGATATAAAAGAATTTTCTTTAGCCGAAGGGTTATCTCTTCATGTTAGTGTTCATCCTGATGCTCAGATTAGGGCAGGAATCTTTGGAGTAGATTCTAAGGAGTTATTATTTCACCAAAAATTCAATAGTTCAACCGAATTAGATTCATTTATTGGTGATAAAGGCTTGTTCGAGGAAGTGCGCTTAATTGAATGCAGTCAAAAATTTAAACTTCAGCCTGAATACTTCGAAAGTCCTTTTACTAATTCAGATAAGTTACTAGAACTAAGAGCTACCCTGAGTTATAACGAGTCTGAGTTAATGACCCAGTTAAAGACCATTTTCCCTGCGGCAAAGGCTGTTCATTTAATTACTCAATTCATTCAAGGAGTTTTATTAAAATCTAGGTTTTTAAAGGGGAGAAGCTTGTACGGTCATCTAGAAGAAGAAATCTTGTTCTTGGCTGTTTTTCAGGATGGAGATTTGGTAAGTACAGTAAGTGAGTCAGTTACTTGTAATGAAGATGTTTTGTACCACATTTTATCTAGAATAAAGGAGTATAAATTCGACCAGACTCAAGATGTGGTTCAGCTTAGCGGAAAATTAAAATTCCAAGACGAGCTATTTTCATCTCTGAGTAAGTACATAAAACAGGTACAAATCAATAAAGGACTGCAGTATCAGAAAGTTTCTTCAGGACTAAATACTTTTGAAAAACAATCTCTTTTTCCACTTATAAATTCATTCCAATGCGCATAATCTCAGGAAGTTTTAAAGGAAGGAGAATAAAAGTGCCTAAGTACATGACACTTAGGCCAACTACTGATTTTGCCAAGGAAGGTTTATTTAATGTACTTCAGCATAGAGTGGATTTCGAAGAATTAGATGTGTTGGATTGCTTCTTTGGAACGGGCAGCGTTACGCTTGAGTTCGTGAGTAGAGGAGTAGAGCATGTGACGAGTGTAGATATCAGTAAGGACAGCTATAAAGTCCTTATGAATACCACTAGAGATTGGGAAGTTGAAAATGTAGAAGTGTACAGGTCAGATGTGCTGAACCACCTTAGGTCGGATTATGGAACCTACGATTTGATATTTGCAGACCCTCCATTTGACCTTCCAGAAAGATTTGATATTCCTGATTTAGTTTTTCAGAATGAACTCCTAAATGAAGATGGCATTTTAATTGTTGAGCACTCTAAAGAAACCGATTTTTCTACTCATGAGAAGTTCAGCGAGTTAAAGAAATTTGGTTCTGTGTACTTTAGTTTTTTTGAATCATGAAAAAAATAGCTGTTTTCCCAGGTTCATTTGACCCATTTTCAGTGGGACATCAGAATATAGTAGAGCGTGCACTTCCACTCTTTGATGAAATCATAGTGGCCATAGGTGAGAACTCTCAGAAGAAATACTTACTCAGTTTAGAAAAGCGAAAAGACATTATTAAACAGACGTTCTCAGGAAATGAAAAAGTAAGTGTAGCCAGCTATGAAGGGCTCACCTCGGAATTCTGTAAATCAGTGGGTTCTAGTTATCTGCTTAGAGGTATCAGAAATGCCAGAGACTTGGATTTCGAGCAGAGCATAGCTCAGATGAACCAAGAGATTTCACCTGGATTAGAAACAATTTTTCTAGTAAATGAACCAAGGTTTTCAGCAATAAACTCTTCCATCATACGTGAGATATATATCAATGGAGGAGACGTTTCTAAATTCATACCCAAAGGCATTTCGCTTGAAGAGTAAATCCGTTTACATAACCTTATTAGGTGTTTTGCTTTCTGCGGTGCAATGCGTTTCTGCCAAAACCTACCAGCTAAATGGAGAGGTTAAAGGCATGGAGGGAGAGTACATTTCAGTCTTAAGCTATGTAGATTATTTCACTGAAACACTCACTCAAGATGCACTTCTGCTGCTAGATTCAGAAGGGAAATTTTCACTTGAGTATGAGACGGAGCTCTATGAACAGATAGTGTTCAGAACTAGGAAATACCAAGCTCAGTTCATAGCAGGAGAACAATCTTCCTATGATTTCTCCATAGATATCAGCACAGTACAAACACCGCTCAAGTTTACCAATGACAACTGGTGTCAAGTCAAGCTGAAAAATTTAGAACCTTCAGATGTAAATAATAGGATAGAGGAGCTAAATGCTTTTTATAATACTTATTACGATAAATACTATCCTGAAATCTATCAGATTCTTACGAATCCCAATTCTAATGTTAAAGAGTCTATGAGCGGAGAGGGTAAACGAATAGACCTTGTAAAATCAGCAGATTCAGAACTTGATGAACATCAAAAAGTGCTTTCACCAGAAGCATTATTAGAGCTGTTTGATGCTGGACTTGATGAAAAAAACATCTCCTTATCGGGTAGTGATTACCTATCCGTTTCAGCGCGTTACATGAAGGCTGAACTGGAGAGCCTGCTGGGTAAGAATGAATTGGAGTTAAGAACAGAATACTGCTACGCAGATTTTCATCCTAGAAACACAGAATACATTTCTTTCATGAAGGCTCGCTTTAGAAATGTTCTGGAAGAAGTGTATCAGTCTGAAAAGCGGAATCAGTTCGTAAAATACTTGTACAATCAAGATTTAGATAGCGCAGTTATTTCCATAGCACCAATTTTTGAAGGATGTAAAGCGAATAGCTTAAAGCTGGCATTACTGTCAGGTGTAGAAAACGGATTGAATCTGCCAAACATTTCTAATCGAGACGTCACACTTTTACTTGAGCTCCTTAGAAGAGACCAAGGTGCACCTACTCAAACTATGGCTAGAGAATATTTCTATGCGTTAACCAAAGGGAAAAAAGACGCCAAACCCAGAGATTTCACCCTGCTAGATTTGGATGCAGAAAAACACTCTTTTTCTGATTGGGAAGGACAGATTGTATATCTATCCGCCTTTGCTACTTGGAATGTAGAATCTACAGGACATTTGAAACGGATGAAAGACTTAGAGCGAAAGTATGGAAACCAAATCAGCTTTATATCCATCTGTATGGATGACAACTGGGACGACTTCAAAGAGTTTCTGATTGAAAATAGAAACTATAATTGGTTATTCCTCTTCGGGAATTCTGACCAGCTGTTAAAAGAAAAACTGAACTTGGTCACTGTGCCCCAGTACTTTTTATTCGACCCTGAAGGTCTCCAAATTATGGACTATGCGCCTTCACCAGAGGAAGGCATAGAACGCACATTTAACAGTCTATTAAAGACCCGTTAAGCTTCTAGCTTATCATACGCTTTAAACACTTCTACTATAGATGGAAAAGCTTTCTTGAGTAGTTTTTCAGCTTCTTTTCTAGTCACCCACACCGCCTTTTCTATATCCTCTTCTTTCTGTGGTTTTAACTTTGGTTTTCCATCTACATGCATCAGAAACCAGTGAGAGGGCTTTATGCTACCTTTTCCCTTCAGATTGTAAAGATGATGAGTTACGGTAAGCTTTTTATCCAGCTTCACGTTGTTTAAGCCACATTCTTCTTCCACTTCTCTTACAGCACATTCCTTGATTTTTTCCTTTTTTTCAAGTTTTCCTTTGGGCAAATCCCAGCTTCCTCTCCTAAAAATCATCAGAATTTCATTTTCCTCGTTCAGGACTAAGCCACCGGCTGCGGGTACTTCTTCAAAGAGGCTTTTAAAGTTTTTCCACACCTCATTTATGTCCTCATCTATGAGCACCAGTTTATGTAATTCAGAATTCCGTTTAAATAACTCAAACGAGCTTTGAATCAGAGGTTTGTGAGCCGATTGCACCGCTAGGCACTGCTTGCTTTTTAGTAGCTTTTTAGGCCAGCTATTTGTTAATAAAACTAGTCTGTCGTTTAGGAAAACTTTATACTTTTGAGCCATGACTGTTTGGGATGAATCCGCACTAAAAGTAGCAGAATTTTTGCTTCAAATTAAAGCCATTAAATTATCTCCTCAGGAGCCTTTCCAATGGGCTTCTGGATGGAACAGTCCCATCTATTGTGATAACAGACTTACGCTCTCTTATCCTACCATTAGAACGTACATCAGACAGCAGTTTTCTCAAATCATAGAAGATAAATACGGAAAGCCAGATGTGATAGCCGGAGTGGCCACGGGAGGAATAGCCTTAGGAGTTCTAGTAGCTCAAGAGTTAGGAGTTCCTTTCTGTTATGTGCGTTCTAGTTCTAAAGGACATGGCCTTCAAAACCAGATAGAAGGTGTGCTTTTGGATGGTCAAAACGTGGTAGTGGTAGAAGACTTAGTAAGTACTGGGGGAAGCAGTCTAAAAGCGGTGAACGCCATTAGAGAGGCGGGAGCTAATGTAAAAGGTATGGTAGCCATTTTTACTTATGGTTTTGACGTGGCTAAAGAAGCTTTTCAGAACGCTAACTGTGATTTAGTGACTTTAAGTAACTATGAGAGTGTTTTAGACCAAGCGTTGCAAAGTGGTTATCTATCCGAAGCAGATTCAGAAAAACTGAAAGACTGGAGAATCTCTCCTGAAACTTGGAATGCATAATCAATATGACTAAAATCGAAAGTGTAAAGGGAGAGCTGAATACTTCCAAGAGTAATGTGTACGACCTTCTCAGTGATTTGAATAATCTAAAGGAGTTCTTGCCTGCCGATAAAATTTCTGATTGGGAATCAGATGGTAAAACTTGTTCTTTTAAAGTAATGGGTAATTACACCATAGGATTAGAATTAGACGAGAGTTCTACTGTAGACCACATAAAACTAAATTCATCAGCTAAAAGTCCATTTCCATTTACACTGAATATTCATAATTCTGAGCTTGGAGGTGAGAAAACCGAAGCACAAATCATTTGTGAAGCTGAACTAAATATGATGCTGAAAATGATGGTGCAGAAACCGCTGAAAAACCTATTTGACTACATCATTCAGAAAGCTGAACAGCACTATTCGTAGGCTAATCGAGCTTCTGGATAGTGCGCTTCTATGAG
>CAZTVP010000134.1:0-6522 GCA_964616995.1 uncultured Comamonadaceae bacterium | reverse complement strand
ATTACTGTTTTTAGAGGCCAGCATTTATTCGAATATTTCTTCATCAGACTTTTACACAAACTTTAAAAATCTGGCTTATAACCAACTGTTATTAAAGGATTTACAGCTACAAAAGAAGCTGCTTCAAATCAAGAAAAAGTTTGAGAAGCGCTCTGAATTATGGGAAAGTTTTGCTGAAACTACTGCTACTCTAGATAGCGTGAACGCTGAATTAAAACGCCAAGAGAATGCTGAAATAGTTCACGACATAGAAGGTAAGTATAAAAAGAAAGAACAGGACTTGAGAATCAAGAATCTGGACTCTGAGAATAAGCTCAAGGACAGAATTATTCTCATAACTCTTGTAGCTGTTGCTTTGGTAACTGTGCTCAGTTTCTTCTTATTCAGGCTTTATAAAAAAGTATCAGAACAGAAAGAAATCATTTCTGAATCTCTAAAAGAGAAAGACACACTCCTTAGAGAAATTCACCACAGAGTCAAGAATAACCTTCAAGTGGTTTCTTCTCTTCTTCGTTTACAAACAGACTATACTCAGGATAAAAACACACTAGATGCGCTTAAAGAAGGTCAGTCTAGGGTACAATCCATGAGCCTTATTCATCAAAACCTCTACAGTAAGGATAACCTCACTGGAATTAACATGAAGACTTACCTAGAGGACTTAGTAGGTAATCTGTTTTCTACGTATGACGTGAGTGATGGAAACATAAAGTTGGAAACAGACATTCAAGACCTGAAGTTAGACGTAGATTCTGTAGTTCCTATAGGACTTATAATTAATGAATTGGTGACAAATTCACTCAAGTATGCTTTTCCTGAGAAAAAGGATGGGTTGATTTCAGTCTCATTAAAAGAATCTGAAGAAAAACTAGTGCTAACCGTGGCAGATAATGGCGTAGGTAAAGCGGATATTTCGGAAGTGAAAAATTCAGACTCTTTCGGTATGGGGCTGATTCAGTCTTTCTGCACTTCGCTAGATGCAGAGTTAAATATTTCTAGTAATGATGGGTTTAGAACGGAGTTAGTTATATCTGATTATTTGATTAAATGATAAAGTAAATCACGCTTTTATTTGATTGTTAATTTTACCTCATGAACCCATTCCACTACGCTTTTAAAGTCACAGATATTCAGAGTACAATAAGATTTTATAACGATGTCCTTGGATGTGAACTTGGGAGACAAACGGAGCACTGGGTGGACTTTAATTTTTTCGGTCATCAGCTTTCCGCTCATGTTTCAGATAATATTCCACCGCTAGACTACTGTGGTAAAGTAGATGGAGTGGCCGTACCTAGTCCACACTTTGGCTGTTTGATTACTTCAGAACAGTTCGATGATATTAAAATTCGTTTGATTGAACACAACATAGATTTTATCATTCATCCTCAGGTTAGATATAAAGGTAAACCTGAGGAGCAGCAGACCATGTTCATCTTAGACTTTAGCCAAAACCCTATCGAATTCAAGAGTTTTAAGCATATGGATCAGATTTTCTAAAACTATTCGGCTGAGCTTTAGCTCCATACCACCGCTAAAAAATAAAAAACCCTACTCACTAAAAGCAAGTAGGGCTTCTTTACCAATTAATAAATCTAATTACAAGATTCACCAAACGCACCTAGGAACCCTCCTAGATCCGCTACATTCACGTTTCCATCTCCCGTGAAATCTCCTGAGCAAAGGTTTGCTCCATAACTCTCACAGCTACCGTCATCAAACTGAGCCTGATCATTATAATTAGGATCATCTGGATTAGTGCAGCCTACAATTAAGCAGCTTTCATCATCTACTGTGGCGTTAGGATCATAATTAAATGCAGCTGAATTAGTACAACCGACAATATTTTCAGTGACTTGGCATGAACCATCAGTTAGAAGTTTGTACTCTCCAGGTACATTACCTTGGCATTTAAGGGCATATACCTCAATTTTAGCCACCTTATTTTCTGAGCATTCATTCTGAAAATAGTAATCACAATCATCCGCCTGGAATGGTCCTGTGCTGGTTTGACCGCTTGTTAATGGACATTCATATGCCGAACCCAAATTCGACCAAATCGTTCGGTTAGCAAGAACTCCAGTATTCCAATTAATAAAGAGGTCCTCACCGAATCCAATGTCATAAAATTTAGCTTCAGGAGTCATGTAATAAGGAAAAGGTACTATTATATTTTGATCTATTTCTTCTTCTGGAATAGAAACATGAACAGAACTCTGAGTATAGCTGTAAAGAAAGTTATTCTCTAGAGAATAGTAATTATAATTCGGATTACCATCTAAATCTCCATTTCCTGGCCACACCCCAAAATTGACTCCTCCAAAAATTTCACCACATGTGTTTTCAATGATTAGTACCGTATTAGCTATTCCTCCTAGATTTTCCCATACATCTGGAGCTTCTTCGTGTAATTCATCATTATGGATCAATTCAGCCTCAAAGTGAAAATCTGGTTCTAGGAGATTCATTATCCATTCTTGGCCTTCATAATCTAAAATTTCAGAATTGGGAAGAAATTCTACGAATTCTGCACAGATATTATCATCTTCATAATCACATATTCCGTCTTGATCTGCATCTTCCCCTTGAATGATGAATCCTGTTCCATCGGTTTGACCTGAGCAGGTATCGCATTCCAATGCGAAAACACAGCATCCATTATCAATATGAGCTTGACTATTAAAATTACAAGCTAATGTATCTGTACAACCCACTACTAGATTACACGATCCATCATCTAAAGTGGCGTTTGAATCAAAGTTATCAGCCAAAGGATTAGTACATCCTAAATAAATACATAAGCTAGAACAATTAGCCTCTGAGTCATAATTACTAGCTGCCGGATCTGTACAGCCAGTAATAGCAATTTCACAATTCCCACATTCATTTAATTGAAGGCATGAACCATCATCACAGCCTGCTGCTGGATCATAATTACAAGCAGTTGAATCTGTGCATCCTAATATACTTTCACCACCACAAACACCACATAGGTCCAATTGCTCACAACTTCCATCATTCTGAGTAGCAGCAGAATCAAAATTACAAGCTTCTGGATCAGTACATCCTAGAACTTCATCGGCATCACAAATACCATCTCCATCAGAATCCTGCTGGTTTTGAATAACTACTTGGTCTTGTAAAGTGCATGTTCCGTTAGTGATAGTCCACGTAAGGGTAGCTTGATTTCCGGCTGGAACAGTGCCCACCAGAGTATTAGGGTCATTTATGTTCTGGAAGTTTAGCGCCCCTATATTAGAACTCCACATCCCCATAAACCCTAAAGGCAAATCAGCTTGCATAGAAAAAACTCCATCAACACATTGGGAAACATTAGTTCCTGCATTGGCATTTAGGTATTCACATGATCCATTATCACAAGCAGCCAGACTGTCATAATTGCAAGCAGTGGAGTCTGTACATCCTGAAGTTTCGTTTCCTCCGCAGTTTCCACATTCATCTGTAAATAGGCATAGTCCGTTATCACACTCCGCAGTGGAATCAAAATTACATGCGTCTGGATCTATACACCCTGAAGTAGCATTTCCACCACAGTTTCCACATTCATCTTCATAGAAACAAGTTCCATCATCACAAGCAGCAGAAGCCAAGTAATTACACGCATCTATGTCTACACAACCGGCTATTCCTGATCCTCCGCAGACACCACATTCATCTAGATACTGACATGAATCATCTGAATCTGTGGCTTCACTTTGAAAATTACATGCTTCTAAGTCCGTACAGCCAGGGATTTCATCACCATCACAGATTCCATCTCCATCAGAATCTATGATGCTAAGCGCCTCTATTCCTGTGGTATTAAGCTGCCACACCTCAAAGCCTTCTATAAAAGAGGATGTGCTATTTATATCTGTAAATCCCTCTGTAAGAGGAGAATTACAATTATTAGTAGTTCCATCTGGACAATAGTAACCACCGTTTACTCCATTATCTATCCTATCAAATGTAGCTGGAATATAGAGTCCTTGAAAGAATGGCCCATAAGAGCCCCAGTCATTTACATGAACTGCACCTGGAACTGCATCCAGTTTTAAATTGGCCTCAATGGAATAAAGAAAATTATTATTCAACCCTATTTGCAAAGCGAAAGAAGAGCCCCATGCACCCTCATGATATCCTCCTAAAGTATAACCTCCTCCCACAGTTGTACGAATGACGACAATAGTGTTTATGGCACCATCACATAAAGCATGAAAAGTAGCAGCATCCGCAGCATGAACATTTGTGCTGTATAGAAGAGAAGCTTGCTTATTAAACTCACTAGGTAACCAATCCAGAAGCTGCTGCTGATCTAATTCATCTAAATAAGCTGTTCCAGGTGTAAATGGATTTAAGCAGTCTTGGCTGCAAGAGATTTTGGTAACTCCCAGCGCTAGAAATAAAACTAGGCAGAGATGGAAAGAGTATTTCATTTTGTTTAAGATTTTATGCAAATCTCATTTCCTTACCTCGGTTATTTACCACCCATTTAGGTGGTATTCTATTATTAAAGAAAAACCCTTCCACAAAGTGTGAATGGGTTTTCATTTGTTGTATATAGCTAGTTTTATTCACATGTTTCACCAAACGCACCTAGGAATCCTCCTAGATCCGCTACATTCACGTTTCCATCTCCCGTGAAATCTCCTGGGCAAAAGTTCTCTCCATAACTCCCGCAGCTTCCATCATCAAGTGTAGCCATGGGATTATAGTTTTCATCATCAGGATTCGTGCAACCTGCGTAGATGCACGAACTATCATCACAAGAGGCTAAGGCATTATAGTTTACTGCAGATTCATCCATGCAGCCATCTGGATATATACAGGACTCATTATCACAGGCAGCATCTTCATCATAATTACACGCCAGTTCATCTGTACAGCCTCCTATCTCAGATCCTCCGCAGTTACCACAAGCATCTTCAAACAGACATGAACCATCATCTAGAGTAGCCGTAGCATTATAGTTACAAGCTTCATTGTTTGTGCAGCCCTCCATTTCTGAGTCAAATGGGCATGCGAGATTTTCGTACCATAAAACATGATCACGACCTCCTGAAATAATATCGGGATCTCCATCCGCATCTAAATCTGTGGTGTAAACTGAACGCACCCCTGCCAATTCTGCAACAAACTTTAGAGGGGAAAAATTACCAGAGTTTAAGTTTTCGTACCAAGATACTTGTGCAGGTTCAAAAACTGTTGCACCGCCATTAGCTACTAGCACATCTAAATCTCCGTCTCCATCAAAATCATCTGCATGAACTTCTTTAGTTTGATACATTGGGTTGTCTATTGTCACAGCAGATTCAAATATTCCACTACCTGTATTTTCAAACCACAAAACAATTCCTTCAACTCCAGAAAAAGGCGCTCCATATGCTCCAACCAAAATATCTAAATCACCATCAGAATCTAAATCAAAGGATTTTGCAGATCTAAAAATGATAGACTCATCTTGGAGAATTATGTGCTCAGAAAAAGTGTCATCCATATTATTCTCATACCATACTATTTTATGGTCAATGGCAGTGGCACATAGCAAATCATTATCACCATCACCATCCATATCAGATGCCCAAACGGTATATACTCCACTAAGTGAATTGGTGATAATCTGCCCCTCGGAAAATCCTCCAGAACCATCATTCTCGAATAGAATTACCTGTCCTGAAATATATGCTGTGGAAAGAATATCTTTATCCCCATCATTGTCTATGTCTTCGGCTATCACAGTAGAAGGGCCGTCTACTTCAGAGGGCATGATTCTCTTTTCAGAAAACGTTCCAGAACCATAGTTTTCAAACCAAATAAGCTCATCTGTATAATACAAAGCACAAAGAACTTCAACATCACCATCTCCATCTAAATCCTCTGCAAACACTGAGAAAGCGCCAGTGATTCCATCGGATAAAACAATTTCTTCGGACAAATTTCCTTCTCCATCATTCTCATACCAAGCTAACGTACCATCATAGGAAGCTGATAAAACATCATGGTCTCCATCATTATCTACATCCTCAGAATACACTGAATATACACCAGAGATATCAGAAGAAAATACCATTCCCTCTGAAAATAAATCTGCAGGCGAGCTACTAGGTGAACTTTCACATACTTCTAATTCATCGGCTATTCCACTACAGTTCTCATCCACTCCATTCCAACAAATCTCCTCTGCACCAGGATTTACAGTTCCATTTGAATCATCACAATCTCCACCTTGAATTACATAACCATCTGGAATTTCACAGACAAAAAGCACACTATCATCACTTCCATAACCATCATCATCTACGTCTTCATAAACTAAAAATTGGAAAGTGCAGCTTCCATCATCTAAAGTAGCTTCTGGATTAAAATTACATGAACATTCTGAGGTGCAGCCAGCGCAGCTTTCATATTCACAGAAACTGGGATCATCACACGAAAATTCTTGGATATTGGCATAATTACATGCCGTTTCATCTGAACAATACCTTACAAAAAAACTACACGCCTCTGTGGTTTCACAATCTG
>CAZTVP010000133.1:0-6523 GCA_964616995.1 uncultured Comamonadaceae bacterium | reverse complement strand
ACACAGACGCACACCATGGAGGTTATGCTAAAACTTCTCCTGAACTTATAGCACTTATTCAAGAGTTCTATGTGCAAACACAAATAAAATTAGATCCTGTTTATACTTCGAAAGCACTGTGGGCGCTCTTAAAATCCATAGAAATGGGAGCTTCGGATAACAATGGTAAAGCACTTCTCATACACACAGGAGGACTGCAAGGAATAAAAGGAATAGAAAGTAGGCTGAAGCTGAAGCTGTTCTAAATCCTAGAATTACATTTGTTCCAGTGAATAAGAGCATAGCACACCATCCATTTACTACTCCTGCAGTATTTCTTCTGTTGTTTTTAAGCTATTTAAGTATGGCTTTTTCATATAAGAAATGGGAAACGAAAGAAATCATAGTTTCGGATGGGCTGGTGTATTACGAGTACCTACCCGCTATGTTTATTTTTCAGGACATCACATGGGAATTCACGCTGAATTTACCTGAGGATTTTGATGGAACTATCTGGTTAGAAAAGGATAAAAATGGAAACAAGCATCCTAAAACCACCATGGGTGTGGCAGTTATGCAAACTCCATTTTTCCTTTCAGCTCTAGCCATTAGCAAGCTGCTAGGCGAAAACTCTTATGGTTATTCTCCCATATTTCAATTTTCTGTGGTGTTCAGTGCTATCTTTTATGTGTTAGCTGGGCTGTTTTTCCTCAGGAAGATTTTAGTGAGAATAGCCAGTCAAGAAGCGGTGCTAATTACTATTACAGCCCTGGGCTTGGCTACAGGTCTTATGTTTTATGGGCCGCTGGCATCTGGTCATTCGCACGCCCCTTCATTCTTTTTAGTTACGCTGTTCATCTATTTGATCATGAAGTGGCATGAGAAGCCTACCTACATGAATTCCATAGCGCTTGGAGTTACGCTAGGCCTAATTACCCTGGTGAGACCGGTTAACGCTTTAGTAGTAATTATAGCAGCGCTTTATCAGGCAGACTCCAAGCAGGCGTTTAGTCAGAAATTAAAACTCATAGCTGACTCTTGGGTTAAAACTTTACTAGCCATTTTCTGCAGCATAACCGTAGTAGCGGTGCAATGTTTGTTTTGGAAACTTTCCGTAGATACGTGGTTCATTTATAGCTACGGTGAAGAAGGGTTTTTCTGGTTAGATCCTAAATTCTTAGAAGGATTCTTCGGGTTTAGAAAAGGTCTTTTTGTCTATAGCCCTATTCTCTTGATAGCGCTCATAGGGTTTTTCTTAAAACACCAGAAGCTAAAACCTATGAAGCTGGCATTAATCATCTACTTTGTTTTGAATGCATACGTGATTTTGTCTTGGTGGTGTTGGTGGTATGGTGGCAGTTATACCCACAGAGCATTTATAGACACCTTAGCAGTGCTAGCCATATTTATGTGCGTAGTAGTAGAACGGGTAATTCAGAGTAAGAAAGTGAGCCTGAAAGTTGGTTTAGCAGTATTTATAGGGTTTTGCGTTTATTTTAATGATTTTAAAATTAGACAGCACCTCATTAGTTTTCTTCATTATGACTCTATGACCTGGGAGGCGTATAAAGCATCATTTTTAACCAATAAACTGGACGCTAGTTACTGGGAGTTAATGGATCCTCCAGATTATGAAGCCGCTAAAAAAGGTGATAGGTAAAAGCAGTAGAAGTTTATCTTCTGAAAAGTCCATACTTCAATATCACCCAAAATATCCTGAGACCATCAGTATTACGGATTTTCTTCCCGGCCCCTTTATTTCTAGGAAAATAGTTCACAGGAATTTCTGTAATTCTGGTTTTATTAATCAGCGCAGTTTTTATGATCAGCTCTGCCTCGAAACCGAATCTGTTTTCATTCATGTCTAACTCATGAAACAATTCCTTAGAAAACAATTTATAGCCACACGCTATATCAGTAAACCTTACATCTATTAGTACTGAGGCTAGATTAGAAAAAAGCTTGTTAAAGAAATAACGCTTGTAAGAATAGAGAGGTCTCACTCTGCCCGCTAGGTAACGTGAACCATTTACGAAAGCGTAGCGTTCAGTTTTATAAGCATTTAGCATAAAGGGAATATCCTCTGGAGTAAGCTCTAAATCAGCATCTTGGATTAATATGGTGTCACCCGCACAGTTTTCTATTCCAGTTCTTACCGCTGCTCCCTTACCTTGATTCTTAGTGTGTTCTAAGAGCTTAAGTTCGTGACCAAATCTAGGGTGTTTTCTAACTTGGTTAGCACTGTCATCACCAGAGCAGTCGTTTACCACCACTATTTCATAGCCCTCAGAGTACTTTTCTATATTGAGCTTAAACAGCTCGTCTAGTACATTGGTAATGAGTTTTTCCTCATTGTACAGCGGTATGATGATACTAAGTTTGATGCGCGAAAGATAGTTAGAAAGATACCTGAGTTGAAGGTGCAATGTGATTTTGCAAATCTGAAAAAATCTATGAAAAAAGAACAGGGCAACGAATTGCCCTGCCTAACCTAACTTTAAACTATGTGTAATTACTCACACAGAAATCTTAACGGTCTTCACCTTTAAGATTCTAAACAAATATAGCATTATTCTTTGATTCTCAAAACGCTAACCAAACCAAGCTAGAAAATCTAACACCCTCCAGTATCTTTGTCCACTTGATTTACTCTACCCAGGGCATATTATTACATACGGTAAAGCACTCTGATTCCAGCGCTATTATTCACGTCTTTACCAAGAAATTTGGTAGAAAACCGTACTTCATTCGTGGGCTTTCTAAGAAGAAAAACAGTCCTCGAGCACTGCTGTTTCCTTTAGCCTTGTTGGAAATGCAGGTCACAGATAGAGACAGTAAAGACCTTCAGCAGATAAGAGAAATAGCGCTTCACCTGCACACACCAAGTGTAATTTCAGACCCGCTGAAGTCTTCCCTAGTGTTGTTTTTAACTGAGGTGCTGCACAAGAGCATAGAGGAAAATTATGTAAATGAAGTCTTGTTTGATTTCTTAGAATCTGCGGTGCAAATGTTAGATGTAACACCACAAGTAAAAAACTTTCACTTGTGGTTTCTACTGGAACTGGCTAAATACCTCGGGTTTTACCCAAGTAAAAATTACGCGCGAATAGATGAAAACACAGGATTTAATCTAGAAACGGGACTTTTTACTCGAGAAGAGGATTACGCTCAGAAACTTCTTGACCAAAATGTAGTACACATATTCCACGAGCTTTTGGGTATGAATTTTGATAAGTTCATGCGCATAAAATTGAGTTCTACTCAGAGAAGAACACTGCTCCGTGGGCTAGTAGATTATTATATTATCCACGTTCCGGGGCTGAATAAGGTGTCTTCTTTAGAGGTTTTAGAAACAGTATTTGATTAGTGTGTTTATGAAATGGAATAGCCTTAGAGGGTTGGTTTTAATAGTGTTATTAGCACAGTGTGGTTTATCTGCTGCGCAAAGTGTAGTAGTGCGTGATGAGGTAGATAAAACTCCGCTTCCTAAAGCAGAAATCACAAATGATAAAGGTGTTACCATTTTTTCAGATAGAAATGGAGTCTTCGAGGTGGACACATTTAAGACAGACCAAGCCATTAGAATTCATTACAATGGCTATGAAGATAAAACGGTAGATCTATCTAGTTTTTTAAAGTCAGAAAACACCGTAAAGCTGAAACCTTCTTCTTTAGATTTAGATGCAGCTCTGGTTACTCCTAAAAACATTAAGGTAAACACAGAGCTAGCTCAGCAGACAGAAGTAATCAATGCTAGACAAATCCAATTCGGAAACCCTATGACCACAGCTCATGTGTTGGAAAATTCAGGATTAGTGAGTGTTCAGCGTAGCCAGTTAGGAGGAGGTAGCCCACAGATGAGAGGTTTCGAAGCCAATAAGGTGCTACTAGTCATAGATGGTGTAAGAATGAATAATGCCATTTACAGAAGTGGACACGTACAGAATGCCATTACTGTAGATGCTAATATTCTGGAAAAAACAGAGGTGTATTTCGGGCCGTCTTCTGTACTTTATGGAAGCGATGCCTTAGGAGGAACGGTACATTTTAGAACCAAGAGACCTGTTTTATCACTCACAGCAGAGCCTATTACTCGAGTAAATATTATGGGTAGAACTGCTTCTGCTAGCCAAGAAAGAACCATCCATGCTGATGTCATGTATGGAAGAAAGAAATGGGGTTTCTTGACTTCATTCACCCATGCAGATTTCGGAGATTTAAGAATGGGAGCTAATAGAAGACATGGTTTTGAAGACTGGGGAAAGATTCCATTTTATGCCGCCAGAGAAGAAGGAGCAGATGTGATGAGAAGAAACGGAGACCCAAATATCCAAAAGTTCACGGGCTATAGTCAATCAGACTTCTTACAAAAAATCACTTTTAAGCCATCTAAAGACGCTCAGTTCCATTTTAATTTTCAGTACAGTAACAGTTCAGATGTACCACGTTTTGACCGTTTAAATGACGTAGAAGATGGAGAGTTAAGATGGGCAGAGTGGTATTATGGTCCACAGCGCAGAATTTTTACTTCGGTGGCCGCAGAACTATCGGATAGAAAGTGGTTTACTGACGCACTTATAACATTAGCCTACCAGCGAATAGACGAAGACAGAGTAGATAGAAGGTTCGGAAGAACTGCCCGCTTTACGAATGAAGAAGATGTAAAAGTATATAGCTTAAATGCAGATTTTACGCTGGAAACTTCAGCTTCGGTAAACTGGTTCTACGGATTAGAAGTGGTTTCTAATGATGTTCAGTCTTCTGCGTTTGAGGAGGACATCATTACTGGTGAGCGAATAGACGCTATTACTCGTTATCCGAATGGCGGAAGCACATACAATACCATGGCTGCTTATGTTAGCAGAATCCATGAGTTATCTAAAAGATCTAAACTTACGTTAGGTGCTAGGTATAACCACACCTTGGCAGAATCTAGAGTGGTAGAAAATCCATTCTACACGCTTCCTTATGACGACATAACTATAAATGATGGTGCACTAACTGCTAGTGCAGGACTAGTGCATAAACCTACTGATAACTGGAGACTAGCTGTAGGGTTAGCTACCGGTTTTAAAAGTCCTAACGTAGATGACTACGGTAAAATCTTTGAGAAAGACGGATTTGTAGTAGTGCCTAATTCAGACTTGAAATCAGAATACATTACCTCGTTAGACCTAACAGTGGAGAGAGCATTTCTGGATAAAAAGCTTAGAATCTCTGCTACTCCATACTTCACTTATCTAACCAATGCTATAGTGAGAAGAGATACTGTTTTAAATGGAAGTAACCAGTTCTTCATAGAAGGAGATTCAGCATTTGTCCAGACGAATAAGAACGCTGCAGAAGCTGTTATTTACGGACTTTCTTCTAAAATCAGATATCTGATTAATGACAACTGGTTAGCTAGTGCTACTTTCAACTATACCTATGGTCAAGACATTACTGATGAACTTCCTATGACCCACATTCCACCGGAGTTTGGTAAGGTCAGTTTAGAATACCAAAAGAACAGAGTAACTGCAGAAGCCTATATGATGTATGCATTCCAAAAAGATGCTGATAGATATGGCCCTGGAACTACAGATAATCTCGTAGAAGCTACAGAAATAGGAACTCCTGCTTGGCAAACGTTCAACCTAAGAACATCTACTCAAATTTCTAAAACAGTGGTGCTCCAGTTCGCAGTGGAAAATCTGCTGGACACACACTATAAAGTATTTGCATCTGGGCTCAGCGCACCAGGGAGGAACTTTATTCTTTCTCTGAAAACGGTGTTTTAATGGGTTGATGTGCTGTTCACATTAAAGAGTATTATTTCAGAAATTTGAGGTGGGTTCATTTAATGTAGAATTAGGAATTGGTTCTAGACCTTCTTAAAACCGAGAGCGAGAGCCATGGCGACTGCCGCACCTATCAACTTATTTACTTATTAACTTTTATTCGGAGGGGTGAAATTGCTAAAACGACTATCACCAGCTAAGCAGGATGGATGTCAGCAATTTTGGGGTGGGTATTATCGAATTAAGTCTTTGACGAAAAGTACTAACATTAAATTGAAAGAATAAAGGGAGTTGTGGTTAAATTGTCAATTTTAAGCACGGACTGCAAGTCCGCGCCAGCGGGGAGAAGATGGCTTAAAAAAGTTGCGAAAAGGAAAAACGCCTGAAGGAATGGTTGTCCATCACAAAAAGCCTCTATTTAGAGGAGGTGATAACAGTTTTGATGATTTTATTCTGTTAGATGATGGAATTAATAGAAAGAATAATAAGTCACTTCACTGGTATGAAGAAGGTCACAATCCATATGGATTAAACGATTAGTGTTATGTTAAAATGTCAAAATTGCGGGTCCAATGTTGACTTAGACCCTGAAATGAATTCCTTATTGGATAAATTAAAAAAGCAAGGAAGCACCTTTGGGATGTTAGAATGTAATCATTGCGGTCTTGGTTTTCCAGTCAATCCTCAGGATATAAACATGAAGGTTGATTCTGATTCTGAAACTCAGTGGCGAACACCGTTAGCTGGATCTTTTGGATATGTTA
>CAZTVP010000132.1:0-6535 GCA_964616995.1 uncultured Comamonadaceae bacterium | reverse complement strand
GGTTTTCTTCCAGTAATAATTTCATACAGTAAAAACATGACGTGACCACCATCTAAAGCAGGAATAGGCAAGATATTCATAAATGCCAAAATCATAGATATAAGCGCCGTTGTTCCCCAAAAAGCTCTCCAGTCCCAAGCATCTGGGAAAAGATTCCCTATCGCTCCAAAACCACCCACTTGAGTAGCGCCCTTCTTAGTAAATACGTATTTAAATTGGGCCGCATAATCATGTAGGGTCCAATACCCATAGTCAAAGCCTTTAGCTATACTTTCTCCCACACTGTATTCTCTTGTTTGAATATTTACAGGTTTCGCTTTAGGAAACACTCCAAATTCTTTATCCTCATTTAAAGTAAATGGGATTTCTTTCTTATTCCCATCACGTAAGATGGTTAAAGTTCCACTTAGTGACTCTAAATTAGTTTTCTTTTCTTGAAAATCTTGCCATTTTGAAAGAGGCTCATTATTAAAAGCAATCACTTCATCTCCCTTTCTTAAATCTATTTTTTGAGCTATAGAATTATCAACTACAGAATCTATTGTTGTAGACGCCATTCTATTAAATGGTTTCATATGGCCTGCTTGAAACAACTGCGTCCCTATATCTTCAGGAATATTAATTAATTGTTGAGAACCATCTTGATGCAAAACTTTTACCGTTTCTACATCTCTTACCATAAAATGTTGGTTAATGGCAATTTGATTTTCAAATTCTTCTCCATTAACTTCTAAAATTCGATCTCCATCTTTAAATCCAAACTCTTCTAAAGGTTGTGCAACTGCAAACCCGTCTGGAATATCATCTTTAGTTACAAAATCACTTCCCCAAACAAATAGAACCATCATATAGATAAGAAACCCTAAAAGAACATTTACCGTCACACCTCCTAACATAATAATAAGACGTTGCCAAGCTGGCTTGCTTCTAAATTCCCAAGGTTGTGGTGGTTTTGCCATTTGCTCTTTGTCCATACTTTCATCGATCATTCCGGCTATTTTCACGTATCCGCCAAGAGGCAACCAACCTATTCCGTACTCGGTCCCTCCTATTTTCTTCTTGAAAAGTGCAAACTTTACATCAAAAAATAAAAAGAATTTTTCTACCCTTGTTTTAAATAGTTTAGCTGGAATAAAATGTCCTAATTCATGAAGAACAATTAAAAATGATAAACTTAAAAGTAATTGTATGGCTTTTATAGCAAATGGACTCATAGTCGTTTTTCTTAATTCTTTATTATAATTTAACTTTTAGAGACTTCTCTCGAAAAATTAAAGTGGTTTTTTAATCGCAACCTCCTTTATATAAATGGAAGCTCTTGGTTTCTAAAATCGCACAAAAGTAATCTTTTCTTTCCGCTTAGAAAAACACTCCTTTATTTTCCTTTGTGTTAATTCATTCATAACACAAAATCATTAGCTTAACTCGCTTTTTTAATCGGTATGGCTTGAACTCTTTTTTCCGCGAAAGCGTAAATAAATAACATTTTTTAGATTTCCTTAGCGGAATAAATTTGCCTACATATTTCATCCTCTCGGTCAAAGAGCTTATTTTTGCAACTCCTAAAATAATTACCTGCAATGCTCAAATTCTTTGCCAAGTATAAGTATTTTGCTGTTGTTCTCTTTATCCTATCAGCAATTATCATCACGATCATCTACCAGTTATTAAAACCGGCGCCTAATTTACCAATTTATCAACCGAGTATGGTAAATACCGAATTGGTAGATTCTACCATGCAATACATTAGAAAATACCACAAAGTAGCCGATTTTAAGTTGATTAACCAAAATGGTGATACTGTAACACAAGAAAATTACAAAGACAAAATATATGTAGCTGATTTCTTTTTTACCACTTGTCAAACTATCTGCCCGATTATGACAGACCATATGAAGAAAATCCAAGAAGAGTTTAAGGATGATGATGAAGTTTTACTTCTCTCTCATACGGTCACTCCAAAAATTGATAGTGTTAAACAACTAAGAAAGTACGCAGATAAGAAAGGCGTAATTGACAGTAAATGGAATCTAGTTACTGGCGATAAAAAGCAAATTTATGAATTGGCAAGAAAATCTTATTTTGTAGTCAAAAACCAAGGAAACGGCGGTCCTTATGACATGATTCATACCGAAAATTTCGCACTTATAGATAACCAACGCCGTATTAGAAAATTTTATGATGGCACCAATCCCGATGCCATTGAGGAGTTAATTGAAGACATCGCCACCTTAAAAAAGATACAAAATTCAGAAGAATGAGGTTTTAACGATTAAGGCTTTACTATGAAGTTTTTTTCTGTTACTTTTGCGTTGTTTAAATTCAATCTAAATAAACTTTGAAATTAACTATAGCCGACTTAAAGCGCGGACAGCGCGGAATCATTAAAGAATTTACTGATGATACCATCCCTCTTAAACTTTTAGAAATGGGATGTTTACCTGGTAATGACGTTGAGTTAGTGCAAATTGCACCTTTTAAAGATCCTTTGTACCTCAATATTAATGGAAGTCATTTAGCAATAAGAAAGGAAACCGCCTTAAAAGTAGAAATAGAACTGGTAGAATAGTATGGCAAAGCAAATAAATGTCGCTCTTATAGGAAACCCAAATACTGGTAAAACCTCTGTGTTTAATCACCTCACAGGTCTCAACCAACAGGTAGGAAATTATCCTGGAATAACGGTTGAAAAAAAAGAAGGTATTTGTAAGCTTCCACGTGGTTTAAAAGCTCACATTATAGATTTACCAGGTACATACAGCCTTAACGCTTCCTCTCTTGATGAAAATCTAGTTATAGAGCTATTGCTTAATAAAAACGACAAAGATTACCCAGACGTTGCGGTCGTAGTAAGCGATGTAGAAAATTTAAAAAGAAACTTACTTTTATATACCCAAATTAAAGATTTGGGCATTCCCACGATATTAGTCATTAATATGGCAGATCGCATGGAGCTCAAGGGAATAAGTATAGATATAGATTTACTAGAAGAACGCTTAAAAACCAAAATTGCTCTCGTTAGTTCTCGTAAAAATACAGGGATTGAAGAATTAAAAGAACTCATCATTAATTATGGTAGAATCCCTACCGAACCTTGTTTAAATGCCTCTTCTATAGATCCTGAATATTTTGATCGTTTAAGAAAAGCATTTCCTAACCAGTCTTTATACAAACTTTGGTTAGTTATTACTCAAGATGTAAATTTTGGGAACCTCAACCGAAATGAAATTAATCTTACTCAAGATTTTCTACCTAAAAAGAAAAGCGAACTTAAACGACTTCAGCAAAAAGAAACCATTGCAAGATATCAATTTATTAATGGTGTTTTAAAAGAAACCCATACTGTAGATATTAATGCTGCCAAAGATTTACGTGCAAAGTTAGATCGTATACTTACGCACAAAGTTTGGGGGTATGTCATATTCTTTTCTATCATGCTACTCATCTTTCAAGCAATTTATGATTGGTCTAGCTACCCGATGGATTTTATAGATATGGCTTTCGCCGAATTAAGCGAATGGTCTAAAAATGTATTGCCTGCAGGTGTTTTCACTAATCTAATTTCTGAAGGAATTATTCCTGGTCTTGGCGGAATCGTTATTTTCATTCCACAAATTGCCTTTCTATTTCTATTTATTTCGCTCCTCGAAGAAAGTGGCTATATGAGCCGTGTAGTTTTCTTAATGGATAAAATCATGAAACGTTTTGGCCTTAGCGGAAAAAGTGTAGTTCCCTTAGTGTCGGGAACAGCCTGCGCCATTCCTGCGGTTATGGCCACTAGAAATATAGAAAACTGGAAGGAGCGTTTAATTACTATTTTAGTAGTTCCATTTACCACTTGTTCTGCTAGACTACCCGTTTACCTTATAATTATTGCCTTAGTTATTCCCGATGAGCGTTTTCTTGGGATTTTTAATTATCAAGGATTAACACTTATGCTCCTTTACCTTCTTGGTTTTGGTATGTCTGTATTCTCTGCTTGGGTGCTCAATAAAATTATGGACATCAAAGGGAAAAGCTATTTTGTCATTGAAATGCCCGATTATAAGCTTCCTATGTTTAAAAACGTAGCTATAAACGTTGTAGAAAAAACAAAGTCTTTTGTATTTGGTGCTGGTAAAATAATTCTAGCCATTTCTATTGTTTTGTGGGTTTTGGCTAGTTATGGTCCTGGAGACGATTTTAATAAAGCTGAAGCGGTAGTCACTCAAGAATATGGAGATAGTTTATCTGAAGAAGAATTTAATAAACATGTTTCTTCCGTAAAGTTAGAAAACTCGTATATAGGTATTATGGGTAAAGCTATAGAACCAGCAGTAGCTCCCCTAGGTTACGACTGGAAAATTGGTATTGCTATTGTAAGTTCTTTTGCTGCGAGAGAAGTTTTTGTAGGAACTTTAGCTACCATATATAGTGTAGGAAGTGATGATGAGAAAACTATAAAAAATAGAATGGCAGCAGAAGTAAATCCTATATTAGGAGGCCCATTATTTAATTTTGCCAGTGGGATTAGCTTACTTCTTTTCTATGCTTTTGCTATGCAATGCATGAGCACTCTGGCTATTGTAAAAAGAGAAACAAATTCTTGGAAATGGCCTGCTTTGCAATTGTTTATTATGTCGGGGATAGCCTATGTCGCTGCTTTGGCCGCATTCCAAATTTTAAAATAGAAAAATTATGTTACAGGAAATTTTAGTTTTACTTACATTTTTAGTGGCTCTTTTTTATTTGTTTACCAAACTTATATGGACACCACCATTTATGCAAAAGAATGCAGCCAAAAGTAAGGGTTGCGGCTCTTCTGGTTCAGATTGTGGATGCCATTAATTATTAGTTCTTAGCTTCTGCTATTTGAAGGTAATAATCTAAGTTGTTTTTGCTTTCTATAGTAGGATGTGGCTTCAACTGATATATATTAACCTTAAGAGATGGCGCCAAAGTAAGTTGGAAAGGATTTTCTGTACTTAAATCTTTAAGTATAATTTCCTTTTTTTCCATTTCCTCTCCATCTTTGCATATCATTAGCATCACTTTCGCTTGACCCGCCCAAATACATTCTGATCCTGTAGGACAACGTGAATCTTCAGTAACTTCTAAAAAGTCGACACTATAGTTAGTATGTACTATAATGGACTTTCCTAAAGGTAATTTTTTTACTATCACAGGTGCAGTAGTTTTTTGTTGAGCCTGAATTACCAGACCGGTTAACAATAAAACAAGGGTAAGTAATGATTTTTTCATAGTTTAAATATATAAATTTTATCCTAAACCAACATCTAGGGTCATCATTACTATAAAACCTCCTATAAATCCAAGTGTAGCAATATCGGTATAATTAGCTTGTTGAGATTCAGGAATCACCTCTTCTACCACCACAAATATCATGGCTCCAGCAGCAAAAGCTAATGCATAAGGTAATATGGGCTGAAAAGACATTACGGCATAAGCTCCAATTACAGCTGCAATTGGCTCTACTATAGCTGAAGCTTGTCCGTACATAAAGCTTTTTCTTCTGCTAAAGCCTTGCCTACGTAATGGCATAGCAACAGCGAAGCCTTCAGGGAAGTTTTGCAATCCAATTCCTATAGCTAAAGCTACTGCTCCACCAATCGACGCCCCATCAAAACCTACCGCAGCTCCACCAAACAGGACTCCTACAGCTAAACCTTCGGGAATATTGTGTAAAGTAATAGCTAATGTAAGCAAAGTAGTTTTGTGCCAAGGAGTTTTAATACCCTCCTTCTCGCTCATTTGAAAATTAACATGCAAATGAGGTAAGATTTTATCTAATCCGAAAAGAAAAAGAGCTCCTAATGTAAATCCTACTAAAGCAGGAACTACTTTTTCGAAACCTTCCCCCGGACTCATTTCTATTCCCGGTGCTAATAAACTCCAAAAACTTGCAGCCACCATTACACCTCCCGTAAAACCTAACAAGCCATCAAATAAGGCTCTATTCATTCCTTTAAAAAAGAATACCAATGCTGCTCCCAAAGCAGTTAATAACCACGTAAATAACGTTGCATAAAATGCCGCTAAAACAGGATCTAAAGATTCAAAATAATCTACTAATTCTACTAACATACTTTCATATATAAATTATTGGCAGCCAAACCAGATATGGTTAATTTTTTATCATTTATTAAAATAGTCATAGAATCATCAAATTCTTCTTTTCCTATGACTTCAATTGTTTTTCCTAAAGCAATTTCATTTTTGTCTAAATATTTAAGAAATGCAGATGAAGAATCATTAACTCCCACACAAATACCTTTATCATTCTTTTTCATACTAGAAAGAAGTATTTTTTCTACCACAAATATGTTCCCATCTTGATCGGGAATAGGATCTCCATGCGGATCAGTTTTAGGGAACTCTAAAAATTTATCTAATTCTCTAATGAGTTTATCAGACTTTATGTGCTCTAATTGCTCAGCCACCACATGAACCTCATCCCAATTAAAGTTTAGTTTTTCAACTAAGAAGCATTCCCATAAGCGATGTTTACGAATTACCTTAATAGCGTAATCCCTAC
>CAZTVP010000131.1:0-6601 GCA_964616995.1 uncultured Comamonadaceae bacterium | reverse complement strand
GCGGTGCAAAATCAGTAGCGTCTTCTCCCAGAAGAAAAATATTGTTTTGAGCATCAAAAACTCCGAACACATGAGCCGTGCGAATAGCTCGTTCTTCCAATCCAGCTTTCAGGAGACTGTCTATGATTTCGAGGTCTATTCGGCTTTCTATTCCTCTTCCGATTTGTACTGACACTTTCCCTCCCAGAATATCTTCTAAGAACTCGGACTGTTTTAGAATTTCAGACTGTTCCTTTCCGAACTGACCCATTCCTTCCTCCAGAAGTGAGTCAGCAGTTTGACCGCTGCTGGTTTCTCCAGTAAGTTTATCTATCCTTTCAGAGGTGATGACTTGGTCTTGGAGAGTGTTTTTGAAGGCTATTTCTATGCCTTCATCGTCCGGACTATCTATTTCTATGAGGAACGGTTCTGAGGTTTCTCCCATTCCTATTTTTTCTAGATTTTCCTTCTTGTCCAGTTCCAGTACTACATCATCTAACACTGAGTTCACTTCGTGCTTGAACTCGGTCTCACGGAGGTTCATAGAGTTGCGTATCCAATACAATTGCAACGCCACCATACCTATTAGAACACAGGTAATTAGTACTACTAATATTTGAATGACTTTTCTATTCAAGTGGCTACTTTAGACCTTAGAGAATGCAAGATGGCAAATTAAGATTCTCAGATTTACCTCTTTAACAATCATTAAACTTACCTGAGTATGAGCTTAACCTAAATTAACATGATGTAGCTGAACTGGTTATTCTCTCTAAAATTCATTGAATTGAGAGTTATTAGTGCGTATTTTTGCACCCCTCTAAAAAGCACCAGATGGAAAACGAAATGAAAATATTCGCGGGTACAGCTTCTAAGGACTTAGCGCTAAAGATAGCACAGAGTTATGGAGTGCCAGTGGGAGATGTAGCGTTTCAGCGTTTCAGTGACGGTGAGTTTCAGGTAAGTATAGAAGAAACGGTTAGAGGAAAAATTGTGGTGATTATCCAAAGTACTCCTCCTCCTAGCGATAATCTTTTTGAACTTTTGCTGATGGTGGATGCTGCCAAAAGAGCTTCAGCCAAGAGTATAGTGGCAGTGCTTCCTTATTTTGGTTTTGCACGACAAGACAGAAAAGATAGACCAAGAGTAGCTATAGGTGCCAAGCTTGTAGCTAATCTTCTAACTGCAGCTGGAGTGAATAGAGTAGTTACTATGGACTTGCACGCAGACCAGATTCAAGGGTTCTTTGAAGTTCCGGTGGATCACCTGTTTGCCAGTACTATATTTCTACCATACTTGGAGAGTATAAAGACTCCAAATATGATTATAGCCACTCCTGATACGGGAGGAACTAAAAGAGCTAATGCTTATGCCAAATACCTAAACGTGGATTTAGCCATATGCTACAAGCAGAGAAAAGTGGCTAATCAAGTGGAGAACATGACTGTGATAGGTGATGTAAAAGGAAAGGATGTAGTTCTGGTAGATGACATGGCAGATACTGCTGGAACATTAACCAAGGCTGCTGATATGATGATGGAGCATGGAGCTAAGTCTGTGAGAGCTATTTGTACGCACGGAGTACTCAGTGGCCCAGCACATGAAAGAATTAGAAATAGTCAGTTAGAGGAATTAATCATTACAGATAGTATTCCACTGAAAGAAGAAAATGAAAGAATTAGAGTACTCACTGTAGCCAACCTTTTTGGCAATGTACTGAAAAGCTTAAGCAGTAACGAGTCTATTAGTTCTAACTTTATAATAGCATAAAAACAAATATTTATATAAAATGAAAAAAGTATCATTGAGCGGTTCTTCTAGAGAGAACGTAGGGAAAAAAGATGCTAAGGCCTTGAGAAGGGCTAACCAAGTACCAGCAGTAATTTATGGTGGCAAGGAGCAGAAGCACATCGTACTAAGCGAGGTGGACATTAAGAAAGTGGTGTACTCACCAGATGTGTATCAGATAGAGCTTGACGTAAAAGGAAGCACTACTAACGTAATTATTCAAGACATTCAGTTTCACCCAGTGACTGATAGAATAGTACATGTAGATTTCTTAGAGCTTTCTTCTGATAGAGAAGTGAAGATAGGTTTACCGGTAAGAACTACAGGACTTTCTGTAGGAGTTAGAAACGGTGGTAGATTAGCTATGAACTTCAGAAAACTAAACTGTAAAGGTTTACCAGATGCTTTCCCAGAGGCAATAGAGCTAGACATAACTGCACTTAAAATAGGTGACTCTATTAGAGTAAGTGCTGTAGATATAGAAGGATTAACGTTACTTCACCCAGAGAACGCTGTAGTAGTAGCTGTGAAGAGAACTAGAGCTGCTATGTCTGCTGCTTCTGAAGAGGAAGAAGGAGAAGAAGGAGCTGAAGAAGGAGCGGAAGCTGCTGCTGAGTAAGCCAAAGCTTACTGTAAGTAGCATGACTGTGGCACTTTTTATGTTGTTGTTTTAACCTAGAATAATCTCTAGAATGCATATTTCGGGTGTAAAATGCTACTTATTTAGAATATGAAATATTTAATAGTTGGATTAGGAAATCCAGGATATAAATATGAAAATACACGCCATAACATTGGCTTTAAGGTGCTGGACTCTTTAGCTAAAGAGTCCAGCATTTCTTTTGAAACAGCTAAGCTAGGAGAACTAACTAGCCTAAAACACAGAGGGAGAAATCTCATTCTCCTTAAGCCCAACACCTTTATGAACCTTAGCGGAAAAGCCGTGCGTTACTGGCTTACTAAGGAAAAAATTCCGTTGGAAAATCTACTCGTAATTACTGATGACTTAGCCCTAGAGTTTGGCACAGTAAGAATGAGAACTAAAGGAAGTGATGGAGGTCATAACGGTCTTAAAGACATCCAGAAATTATTAGAAACCAGCAAGTATTCCAGAATCCGATTTGGAGTAGGAAGTGAATTCAAAAGAGGAAGACAAGTAGATTACGTACTAGGCGAGTGGAATGAAGATGAACAGAACCTACTTCCAGAACGCCTTTCTCACTTAAAGAAAATGGTCTTAAGCTTCAGCACTCAAGGAGCAGCCCGTACTATGAGTGATTTTAATAATAAGTGAGAAAAACGATCCCATGATTCACAAAGAAATAGGAGGTGCCTCGTATACTCTAAACTAGTTCATTTAGTACTTAGTTTTTACAGTTCATCCTCCTAGGTTATCAAACTTCCTCTCCTTAATCTAAAGCTAAAAGACCAACTTCCGTATTTTTGAATTACATGGAAGAATTCAGTCCGAGAGAAGAAGCAGAAAAAAATTCAGACAAGGAGTTAGAGCGTGTCCTGAGGCCGAAGTCGTTTGATGATTTTACTGGGCAGAGAGCTGTACTGGAGAACTTAGAAGTGTTCACACAAGCTGCTAAACTTAGAAGTGAATCCTTAGACCATGTGCTCCTCCACGGCCCGCCTGGATTAGGGAAAACCACGCTGGCAAATATCATTTCCAATGAAATGGGTGTGGGCATAAAAACTACTTCAGGCCCAGTTCTGGATAAACCAGGAGACCTAGCAGGTTTACTCACTAATCTGGAGGAAAACGATGTCCTCTTTATAGATGAGATTCACCGATTAAGCCCTGTAGTAGAAGAGTACCTGTACTCCGCTATGGAAGATTATGTGATAGACTTGGTCATAGATTCTGGACCGAATGCCCGAACGGTACAAATCACTTTAGAACCATTTACCCTTATAGGGGCTACTACCAGAAGCGGACTGTTAACTGCTCCACTAAGAGCTCGTTTTGGTATCAATAGTAGATTAGAATACTATGATGCTAAGCTACTCACGGATATAGTCACTAGAAGCGCAGGAATACTTGAAATACCCATAGAAGAATCTGCAGCTTATGAAATAGCTCGTAGGAGTCGAGGAACCCCACGTATTTGCAATGCACTTTTAAGAAGAGTACGAGATTTCGCGCAGATTAAAGGGGACGGAACCATTAAATTAGACATCACTCACACGGCTTTAACAGCGCTTAATGTAGATGAGTATGGACTGGATGAAATGGATAATAAAATTCTTACTTCACTCATAGAAAAGTTCAAAGGCGGGCCTGTTGGATTGAATACGCTTGCTACTGCGGTGGGAGAAGACAAAGGAACCATAGAAGAAGTCTATGAACCGTTCCTCATACAGGAAGGATTTCTGATACGAACGCCCAGAGGAAGGCAAGTGACCGATAGAGCGTTTTTACACTTAGGATACAATCCTATTAAATCACAGGGCAACTTATTCTAAGATGCCTACCAGCCTGATAGAAAAACGAACTCAGTTCATTAAAGACACAGCTCTTGAGCTTGGTTTTATGGATGTGAGAATAGCCCGAGTGGGTTTTTTGGAGCAAGAAGCACCTAGATTAGAGAAGTGGCTCTCCAGCGGTTACCAAGGCAAGATGTCTTACATGGAGAACCACTTTGACAAGCGACTTGACCCTAGGTTATTAGTTCCAGGAGCTAAGTCTGTGGTATCACTTACTCTCAATTATTTTTCGGAGGAAAAGCAAGCCGATGCTGAAGCTCCCAAGATTTCTATGTATGCCTACGGAAGAGATTACCACAAGGTGATTAAGAAGAAATTAAAGGCCTTCTTTCACCGTATTCATGAAGAGATAGGAGAAGTGGGTGGAAGAGCATTTGTAGATTCTGCTCCTGTAATGGATAAAGCATGGGCGGTGCAAAGTGGAATAGGGTGGATAGGAAAACACTCTAATGTACTTTCCAAACAGACCGGTTCATATTACTTCATCAGTGAGCTGATTTTAGACCTTGAGCTCCTACCTGATCAACCAGTCACTGACCACTGTGGAACTTGTACAGCTTGCATAGACGCTTGTCCTACGGGAGCTATTATTCAGCCGTATGTAGTAGATGGGAGTAAATGTATTTCATACTTCACCATCGAGCTAAAAGATGAGATTTTCCCTCGGGAGTACAAAGGTAAATTTGACAATTGGATGTTCGGCTGTGATGTCTGCCAGGAAGTGTGCCCTTGGAACAGGTTCAGTAAACAACATACAGAACCCGACTTTTTTCCGCATGAGGACTTATTGAATCTAACCAAAAGAGAATGGCATGAACTCACCGAAGATGTGTTCGAAGAATTATTTAAAGGTTCAGCAGTCAAGCGTACCAAGTACGAGGGATTAAAGAGGAATATTGGGTTTCTAGAGTAGTTAATCCTTCTGAACAGGGCAGATGTTAAGCTGCCAATCTGGAAACACTTTCCTAAACTTGCACCCAAAAAAAGAAGCCCCTTAAAAAGAGGCTTCTACTAGTTTGATTAGTGTTTTAAATTTACGCTGGTAGTGCATATTTTCTGAAAGAATCTTCTATCAGTTGCCTGTAAAGATTCCCGAATTTTATCAAGCACCACCTTCTTAGAACTTCTAGTTCTTCAGTTTTAACCCACTTGATAGATTTGATTAGTTCTTTACGGAAAAGGTTCTTATCAAAGCTCACCTTCTCCAGCACTTTTTTACAAAATTCAAGCATTTCCTAGGTTTTTTGGTTTCTCTCTAAAGATATAAAATCTTTTTCTTCTGTGATTGTAGGAAAATTCCGAATTATTCACAACTCGCTGCTCATCCATACAACCACGGTAAAAACGAAGGAAGTAAAACACCATTGCACCGCAGCTGTTAAAATCCTCTAAAGTGTTTGGGCTAATATTAAAAGTGGTCAATACTATTCAGGCATAGTCAAATTTCAAATTTCAAATTTCAAATCTCGAATCCAAATCATTGAGCGTAGCGCAGCGGAGTCGAACATATAAACCCAGAACCTTAAACTACCTAACCCTGAACTTTACGTATCTTTGCACCCAATCGATAATCACACATAACTTGCAATTGTGGAGTGAATATCAACTTATTATCTGTTTCATCTAGCTTCTTGCAGGCAGTCTTGCCTGTATTTTTCGAGAACTAGCTCAGGTCGTATGTCTGATTTTCCTTCTCTTTTGCTAAATATTAAATGCCATGAAAAGGCTTTATAACAAGGTAAACTCGCGTGAACTGAAGGAGAAGATGAACAGCTCTGATGACAAGCGCTACACCATTTCTTTCTATAAATATCATCAGCTCGGTAACCCTGCTTTCTTCAGAGATTACCTCTTTATTCACTGGAATGACTTAGAAGTATTTGGTAGAACGTATGTTTCTTCAGAAGGGATAAACGCTCAGATTTCGGTGCCTATCAGAAGGTTTGAAGAATTCAGAGAAGACCTGTTTTCTATCACTTTCCTAGATGGAATACGCTTGAACTTAGCCATAGAAGATGATGGTAAGAGCTTCTATAAATTGAAAATAAAGTTGAGAGAGAAAATCGTGGCAGATGGATTAAACGATGAATCATTTGACGTAACCGATACAGGAAAACATCTCTCTGCTGAGGAGTTCAATGCCTTAACAGACGATGAAAAAACCATCCTCATAGACATGCGTAACCACTACGAGCATGAGGTAGGACATTTTGAGGGAGCTATACTTCCAGATGTAGATACCTTCAGAGAAGAGCTTCAGGAAGTGCGTAAAATGTTAGATGGAAAAGAGGAAGAAAACATTGTGATGAGAGAGGTCAGAGAAACCTTCTTGGAGAAAGTG
>CAZTVP010000130.1:0-6624 GCA_964616995.1 uncultured Comamonadaceae bacterium | reverse complement strand
TGATTACCGGCTCATAAGGTGGCGAATCCCATAATTCTAAAGGGTCAGCAGGCTGCACATCATAATGCCCATAGACTAACACCGTAGGTAATGACTCATCTATTATTTTATCTGCATAGACGATAGGATAACCAGCAGTAGGACATATTTCTACATTGTCTGCTCCGGCAGAAGTGAGGCTGCTAGCTATGAAATCTGCGGTTTTAACCACATCTTTAGCATAAGCTGGGTCAGCACTTACAGATGGAATTCTGAGTAAATCCAGTAGTTCTTCTAGGAATCGTTCTCTGTTTTTTTCTATGTAGTCATTTATCATGATGGTGTCTTTTGGATAGGAATTTTTGTTTTCTATTGCACCGCTAAATTACAATCCTAGTGTGAAACTAAAATCACTTCTGTGAGATGAAGAAAAACCTATTTTTGAAAGTCTAATCATGATTGATTTTTCTAATACCGAAATAGCTTTTAGAAGCAAATCCAAAGGTCAGTTGAGAAAAGCATACTGGCTCTTTAGGCTTATAGGAAATGCGACTTTCACTAAGGTAGGAAAGGCATTAACGAACCTTGCCATCAAGCTTAGAATTCCGCTGGGTTGGATAATTAAGCCTACTATTTTCGACCAGTTCTGTGGGGGAGAAACCATAGCAGAATGTGCTTCTACCACTAAAGTGTTAGACGAATATGGAATAGGTACCATATTGGATTACTCCGTAGAAGGAAAAACGAGTGAAGAAGACTTTGACGCTACCATGGCTGAGATTAAACGCACAGTTAAAGCCGCAGCAGATAATATTCATATTCCTTTTTGTGTATTCAAGGTATCTGGAATAGGCAGATTCTCTGTGCTTGAAAAAGCCAATGATTTATCCAAAGCTTCAGCACAGGATTTGGCAGATTTAAAAGTAGTTCAAGGTCGAGTGAACGAAATATGTGCGCTAGCCTATGAAACAGGAACTCCGGTATTTATAGATGCTGAAGAAAGTTGGATTCAAGATACCATAGACCGACTGGCAGAAGAGATGATGGCCACGTACAATCAAGAACGAGCAGTGGTTTATAACACCGTTCAGCTGTACAGGCATGATAGATTAGCTTACTTGAAAGAGCTGCACACTAAATCCAAAACCGAAGGATACATCTGTGCGGTGAAGTTGGTTAGAGGAGCTTATATGGAGAAAGAAAGAGATAGAGCGGAAGAAAAAGGCTATGATTCTCCTATTCAAAAGGACAAAAAATCTACTGACCTAGATTTTGATGAAGCGCTTAGGTATTGTGTGGAGTACATAGATGAAATAGCTTTTTGTGCGGGAACTCATAACGAAGAAAGTTCAGCGCTATTAGCCCAGTTACTTCAAGAAAATCAGATAGATGTTCAGCATAAGCACGCATATTTTGCGCAGCTATATGGAATGAGTGACCACATCAGTTTTAACCTCTCAGACAAAGGATACAGAGTAGCCAAGTACGTGCCTTATGGCCCTGTAAAAGAAGTTTTACCATACTTGATTAGAAGGGCAGATGAAAATACTTCTATAGATGGCCAAGTTGGGAGAGAACTTAGTTTAATTCAAGCTGAGATGAAGAGAAGGAATTCCTAGTTAATCACAATCACAATTAAACGTCCTATCCAATCTTTCTACAGACGAAACCACGCTGCTCGAGTCTTCTCGGAGTGTGAAACCAAATCTGAATTTGATAGAATCTTCTCTGCTTGATTCTATGAGATAAGTTTTAGGATAACCTTTGGTTTGACTTTCTGAAAATAGTACGTCACTCTTTCCTTCTTCTGAAATGGTGTAAAGCACATCATCTACGCTTAAGTCCATGCACTGCATACGGCATGTGGTGTTAGGAGAGATCTCTATGTTGGCATTATTCTCGCGTATCCACTTTTTAACTTGATTGCCTGGAAGCCACTGCCCACAACCTCTTGGGCCAAAGAAGATAAACACCAGTGCCAATCCAATGGCTACACCTATCATAAATCGCAGAAGACGTTGTCTAAAATTCATAGCACAAAATTAGACCTTCGGTTTAAGAAGTCTTATGAAAATTGTTCACACTTGCGTGGTTCAATTTTTAAATTTGTTCTAGATGTTAAGCACTAGGAATGTAGAGTTCTCATACGATAGTGAGAATAGTTTTCGGTTTCCAGATTTTCATTGCGCAGCGGATGAAAAGAAGCTCATATTAGGAGGCTCTGGAACCGGTAAGACTACGTATCTTCACCTGCTCACTGGTTTACTAAAGCCCAGCCAAGGTGAGATTAAGTATGATGACACAGATATTTCTAGGCTGAGTGCCGCTGAACTTGACCAGTTTAGAGGGAGACACATCGGAATTGTATTCCAAACCGCTCATTTTCTAAATGCGCTAACGATTAAAGAAAACCTGAGAGTTCCACTCTGGCTTGGAGGTAAAAAAGCAAGTGATGACAGGATTTTAGAGTTGCTAGAGCGCTTGCAAATGAGTCATAAACTCAACTCCAAGATTTCTAACTTGAGTATAGGTGAGCGTCAGCGTATTTCTATAGCTCGAGCTCTGGTACATCAGCCTAAGGTGATTTTTGCGGATGAGCCTACTAGTGCTCTCGATGATAAGAATACGGAGTATGTGGTGCAGTTATTAGAAGAACAAGCTGCTGCTGAGCAGGCGGCCTTAGTTATAGTTACTCATGACACTCGGCTAAAGGAGTTGTACAAAAATGTACTGGAATTATGAGTAGTTTCTTCCTTAGCATAAAGAACCTATTAGCCAAGCCACTGAATACGGCTCTGAGCTTAATTCTGCTTGCTTTTGGAGTGGGAATTATATCGTTTATGCTGCTCTTAGATAAACAACTCAGCGACCAGTTTCAGCGCAATATAGATGGAATAGATCTAGTGCTAGGCGCTAAGGGAAGTCCGCTACAACTAATCTTAAGTTCTGTTTATCAAGTAGATGCGCCTACTGGCAATATCAATTATGGCGAGGTAAAAAAGTTTCTAAAAAAGCAGAAAATATTAATTGAGTATGGAGTGCCACTGGCGTATGGAGATAATTATGGAGGATTCAGAATAGTGGGTACAGACAGCACTTATGTAAACCACTACAAGCTAGAGAATGCAGAAGGTAGAATGTGGCAGGCTCCATTAGAAGCTACCATAGGTTACAGGGTAGCAGAGAAGCTCGGTCTAAAGCTGGGAGATACTTTTTTTAGTGTTCATGGGCTGGAAGAAAGTGATAATGTACATGACAATGCTACGTTTACCGTGGTGGGAATTCTCAAGCCGAGCGGAACAGTAGCTGACCAGCTTATTCTTACTGAAATTAGCAGTCTATGGTACGTGCACGGACAGCAAGATTTGCCAGAAGAACAGCTAGAAATCACTTCAGTTTTGCTGAAGAAAAGAACCCCTATGGCCATTATTAGATTACCTCAAGTGCTGAAGGATTCTAAGATGCAAGTAGCGCTCACCGCCTCAGAAAAAAATCGTTTGGAACAGAATTTCGGGATAGGCAAGGAGGTCATTACTTGGTTGGCTCGAATCATCATTTTTATTTCGTTTATCAGTGTGTTCATCTCTCTTTTTAACTCACTTAAAGAGCGTAAATATGAGCTGGCTATCCTCAGAACCATGGGCGCCACACGCTTGAAACTGTTTTTTATCATCATACTGGAAGGGCTTATTTTGGCGCTGGCAGGACTTTTGGTAAGCTTGTTCTTAGGCCGAGTGGCTTTATATTTTATGAATTCTAGTTTAGAGAAGAGTTTCCACTATGATATTCTACAGTGGAACTTGCTACCAGAGGAATTCGGCCTTGGATTAATAACCATTCTGGTAGGTGTTTTGGCAGCTTTCATTCCCGCGGTGCAAAGTATCCGAATAGACATTTCTAAAACCTTGTCTGAAGGGTAAGTCTTAGTGTATCTGCTGCTACTAGAATCCACCTTTTTAGGAATTCTTGTCAAAGCTAGTAGCTATATAATCGCGCTATCGGATTATTTTTGTGCAGGACTGGCACTTAATTTGCCATAGAAGTTCAGAATAAAAACAGAATCATAATGAAGTCACTGGCTTTACTTTTTTTATCGCTAATTTCTTTTACAGGCTTAAACTTAAATGAGGAGGCCAAAGAATTGACTTGGACTACCCTGGCAGATGTAGAGTATAAAGATGTGTATCTAGAAGAGTTAGATGCTTGGTTTTGGCAGCCAGAGTTTGGAGAAGGAGTTAAGGCTTATGATGGACAGGAAGTGTACATCACTGGTTATATGGTTCCAGTGGATGTGAGTACAGACTACTTTGTGTTGTCTAGATATCCCTTTGCGCAGTGTTTTTTCTGTGGAAATGCGGGGCCAGAGTCTGTAGTAGATTTGAGATTAAAGAAAGAAGGTAGAAAGTTCAAACAGGATGAACGCCTCACTTTCACCGGAAAACTCAGACTGAATGAAACTGACGTTTACGAGTTGAATTACATTCTAGAAGAAGCATACGAGACCAAGTAAAACGGAATAAAAAAAACCTCTTACATTTCTGCAAGAGGCTATTATGAATAATTTTTAGTTAATACAACCTTGGTCAACTTGAGACACAGGGTCATTATTAGGGATGCAGTTTCCAGAAGGAAGTTCGTCTGGAACATATCTAAATAAATCTGCATCGTATAAAGCGTTTTCTATAAATGCTGTGAGTTGAGTTATCTCCTCTTCAGTTAATTCTAGTGGTATAAAGTGCTCACTAAGTTGACTATCTGGAACCATAGAATTCTGTGGAACAGCGGCATTTTTATATTCAATCACTTCTCTTACAGAGGTGAAGTTTCCTCCATGCCCCATGAAAGGAGAATCTTTAAGATTATATAGCTGCGGAACTTTGAATTTATAATTGTCTTCAGCATTTCCTGTGAATCCACCTCTACCGAGATTTTCACTGTTAGAAGGATTAGTTCCATAAATTCCAGGGCCATCTAAATCTGCCATTCCTATGGCTTCAAAACTCATACTGTTTAAGGCAGGGCCTGTATGACACTGATAACACTGCGCTTTATTAAAGAATAATTCAGCTCCTTGTTTTTCTTGGTCAGTCATGGCGTTCGTGTTTCCTCTTAAGTAATCTTGCCATGGAGATTGGTTAGCTAATATGGTTCTTTCGTAAGCTCCTATAGCTAATCCAGCAAATCTGTTAGACATCCTTAAATCTGCTGGTACATCTGGGAATGCACTAGCAAACATCCATTCATACTCAGGTAGCTCTTCTTCCATTCCGGGTTCACAACTCATTCTGTGTACGGTTAATCCTGCTATGGCTTGTGTCTCTAACCCTTCATGACCGAATTGATTATTCCAAATAGGAGTTAGCGGTGGCCATTGGTCTTCAGTACCTTCATTAGGGCCTGTAGCTCCGAACTGCCCGTTCCAAAGCATAACCTTCTGGTAGGCTCCATTCATGGCTGTAGGAGTTCTGATTGGCTGAACATCCAAGCTGTCTAAAGAATACTCTGGATTAGGTTCTCTAGCTTCACCTGAAATACCAAATCCTAGTCCTCCATCACCTAAACCTTGCTTTCTGTTGGCTTGAAAACCAGCCGCAGCATGGTGACAAGATGCACAACTGAAAGTTCCCATTCCACTGGCATATTTAGCATCTACGCCTATGGCAGTTTCGTGAAAAAGAAGTTTACCTAATTCTACCTTTTCAGGTGTCAATGGGTTCAGTGGGTCTTGAGGAATATTATCAAAATCATAACTGTCTGGCAGAATTAGAGAGGCTTTTCCTTCTCCATTAGTGGCATTTTCGATGGCTAGATCTAGTTTTTTATTCAATGCATAAGAAGGATCTTTTTCTGGAGAAACTTTATCTTTTTTACATGAACTGAAAGCTACCAGTAGCAGTGAAACAAGGGCTAAGTTTAAGAACTTCATAGTATAATTCGTAGTTTGAGGTTTTCTACGAAATTATGACCTATTAAGTTCCACAAATGTGACTTTAGTTACTTAGAAAGTCTAACGCATGCTGATAAAACCACTCGGGAGCTTCTGCATGTATCCAGTGACCTGCATCTTCTGCTGTAATAATTTCTGCGTAAGGGAAATATTCTTCTAGCTGGTCGTAATCCTCTTCTATGATGTAATTAGACTTACCTCCTCTTATAAAAAGTGTAGGAAGATAGACTGGTTCTATATCTAAATGAATCCCCATTTCTCTGATGTTACTTTCAAGTGCGGGTAGATTCATTTTCCACACTAACTTTTTGTTTTCATCTCGTGTGAGATTTTTAAGTAGAAACTGACGTGTAGAAAAATCAGGAACGTGTTTGATAATGAGTTCATCAGCATCTGTTCTTGAATCCAATTCGCCCTGCGGAACTGAATTTAGTCCAGCTAAAATTTCTGTGTGATGTGGTGGATAACCTTTTACTCCTATGTCAGCTATAATTAAACTGCTTAGGTATGACGGATAAAGGTTAGCGAATAGCATAGCAGTTTTCCCGCCCATGGAGTGTCCCAGTAAATGAACATCTTCCAGCTTTTCTTCATCAAAGAAGGCTTTTAAGTCTTCAGCCATGAGTTCATAAGAATGCTCATCTGCATGGGGAGACTTACCATGATTTCTAAGGTCTACAGTATATACCTTGAATGTT
>CAZTVP010000129.1:0-6648 GCA_964616995.1 uncultured Comamonadaceae bacterium | reverse complement strand
CTTCGGCTTCACAGGTGAGCTATACCTGGGACACCTGCGTTACGGTACTTTTGGGAAAAACAGCATAGAAAGCTGCCATCCATTCCTAAGACAAAATAACTGGAAGACACGTAACCTAGTGGTAGCAGGCAATTTCAACCTGACAAATGTAGATGAACTCTTCGGAATTTTAACAGAACTAGGTCAGCACCCAAAGGAAAAGACGGATACCGTAACTGTAATGGAAAAAATAGGTCATTTTCTAGATGAGGAAAATGAATCTTTATTTCAACTTTACAAAAGTCAAGGGTATCAAAATGCTAAAATCACGGAGAAAATTAGTAAAAACCTGAATTTGCAAAACATCCTTCAGAGATCTGCAGCAGACTGGGACGGTGGTTATGCTATGGCGGGTTTACTGGGTCATGGAGATGCTTTTGTACTCCGAGATCCTTCTGGGATTAGACCTGCTTATTATTACGAAGATGAAGAAGTGGTAGTGGTAACAAGCGAAAGACCAGCCATTCAAACTGCCTTTAATGTTGAACTTGAAAGTATTAAGGAGTTAGACCCTGGACACGCCATAATTATTAAAGAGAACGGACTCACTACAATTTCTGAAGTGCGAAAGCCCTTAGAAAGAAAGGCATGTTCTTTTGAGCGAATATATTTCTCACGGGGTAGTGATAGAGATATCTACAGAGAACGAAAAGACTTAGGTAGAAAAGTAGTTCCTAAAATATTAGAGGCCATAGATTTTGACCTTAGGAATTCAGTATTCTCGTTCATTCCTAATACAGCAGAGACCTCATTCTTAGGCATGGTTAAAGGACTGGAGACTTATCTAGACGAAATCAAACTCCAGAAAATCAAAGAACTACCTAATGGGGCTTCAGATGAGGAGTTAATGAAGATTTTAGAAATTAAGCCACGGGTAGAAAAAATAGCTATAAAAGATGCTAAGCTAAGAACCTTTATTACTCAAGATGATGGTAGAGATGAACTAGTAGCGCACGTGTATGATATTACCCATGGAACATGTAGACCTAATCAAGATAACATAGTAGTCATAGATGACTCTATAGTGAGAGTAACTACTCTTAAAAAGAGTATTTTAAGAATGCTGTCAAGGCTAGGTCCGAAAGAAATAGTAGTAGTCAGCTCTGCTCCACAAATTAGATATCCTGACTGCTACGGGATAGACATGGCTAAACTAGGTGATTTTATAGCTTTTCAAGCAGCCATTTCACTGCTTAAGGAAAAAGGGAAAGACGATTTAATACAATCAGTATATAGAAAATGTAAAGATCAAGAGACCCTACCTAAAGAACAGGTAAAGAATTATGTGAAAGAGATTTATGCTCAGTTTACAGATGAGCAGATTAGCGCCAAGATCTCCCAGCTTTTAAAGCCAGCAGATGTGCTAGCTAAGGTGAAGGTTATCTATCAGTCTGTGGAGAGTTTACATGCTGCCTGTCCTGATAATAAAGGAGACTGGTACTTTACAGGAGATTATCCTACTCCAGGAGGAAACAAAGTGGTAAACAAAGCCTTCATCAATTACATGGAAGGTATAGATGAGAGAGCTTATTAGAACTCTGGAGAAAAACTAGTTTTATCTAGTCTGACTCTTAAATCTTTACGCTGTTCGTGAAACTCTTTTAGTCTAGCTTCATCTAGAGGATCAGCTGCTGGTAAATCTTCTTTTAGGTGGTTCACCTGTTCTCCGTTTTTCCAGAATCTGAAGCAAACATGCGGTCCTGTAGCTAAACCTGTACTGCCGACATACCCTATAACATCACCTTGTTTAACGTGCTGTCCTTTTTTCACACCTCTTTTACTCATGTGTAAATACTGTGTTTCATAGGTTCGGTTATGTCTGATTTTGACATACTTTCCGTTTCCACTGGTGTAGGATGCTTTGGTTACAACTCCATCTGCCACTGCTATGATAGGTGTTCCGTGTGGAGCTGCGTAGTCAGTACCTAAATGAGGAATGATTCTTTTCTTTATAGGATGTCTTCTCCTTTTATTAAACTTACTACTAATTCTGCTAAACTCCACTGGTGACTTAAGGAACATACTTTCGAGTGGTTTTCCTTCCTCATCGTAATATCCACCTTCGTACATGTAGGCATGAAAGTCTCTTACGCTATTTTTGATAATAGCAGCTTGAACATTTCCAGTTCCTATAAGTTCATCATCACAGTATTTTTCCTCATACAGCACTTTGAATTCATCTCCCGGCTGAACGCGGCTAAAGTCTATTTGCCAAGCAAATACATTAGCTAATTCTATGGCCATTTTCGGGGTCATTCCTGCTTCTTCCACGGCCTCGTATAATGAACTTACAATTACGCCTTCGGCTGCGTTTTCTTCTATTTCTACGGGTTTTTCATAGGTATAAACCTTGGCTCCTTCATTTGCCATGTCAAAAACAACAAAGTCTGTAGTGTTCTGTTTATAGATGAAATAATCTACTTCCTTATCTTCTTTGTGCTTAAGCACATAATAAGGCTGTTTAGACCGTATTTTAGTTACATCAAAAACTCCTTTAGACTGTTCTACTAGATTTAACACTGTTTGGTAAGCTACTCCATATCCTTGTAATAGTGTACTTAAGAATGAATTATTAGGAATTATTCCTTCTTCAACCTCATAATCACAAGCCTCTATATTACACACCTTATTTTCGCATTTAGGAAGCTCTGTAGAAGATGTAGAGAGTTCTACTTTATGTTTTTCTTTCTGAGCATTTTGACTCTTCCATACATAAATTCCAGCAGCTACGGTAAGTAGTAGAATAATCACATATGTGGCTTGTTTTTTCATTCTTTCCTTTAGGTTTCTTTTCTTTTACGTAAGGTTAGGGGTGTTTAGTTCGTTTCGTTTAAAATTTCTTCTACCCAAGACCTTCCCCATTGTTCCTTTTCCTCTTCAGTCCATATTTGTGGGAAGAAGATTCTTTTTTGGAATCGAGGGGGAAGATATTTCTGCCAGTTAGTTCCTCCTGTAGCCGCTATATCTACTGGGTTTTTCTGTAAATACCTTACAGCAGATTTATAGTGACTTAGCGGCCAGTTTATATTCACATTGACATCTAACCATTTTAGCTGATTAATAAGTTCTGAATCAGATTGGTCATCAGTAGATAATCTACGGTAACAGCTGAGCATATTCCCTTCGTAGCATTTGCTGGCCGTGTCTAGTAGAGCTTCCGTGTATTTTTCTTCGAACTGCTTTAAGGTGAGTGTTTTCTTTCCTGTAGACAGCTCAGTGGCTCCGTATTTCCAGTAAATGAACTCATACATGTCTTTCAAGTCCTTTTCAGAATAATCTGACTGGAACTTTTCTCTATGATCTACATGCACCAGGTTCATAAAGTCTGTGCTATAGATTTCTATCATACGGTACTGAGCACTTTGGAAACCACTAGCTGGAAGTAGAGACATTCTAAACTTTAGGAACTGTTCCTGCTCCATGCCCTGCACCATAATCTCGAAACTCTGCGTGAGCGACTTAAAGTAACTGTTTATTCTCTTTAACCTAGCGGTGAAAAATGCTAGCGTAAGGTCTTCTTTCTGTACTATCTGCTCCATCTCGTGGAGTGTAAGCTTAAAGTAAAGCTCAGTTATCTGATGGTACATGATAAAAATCTCTTCATCTGGAAAAGAAGTGAGTGGAGTCTGCAGAGATAGCAGTGTGTCTAGGTGAATATAATCCCAGTAGGTTAGATAATCTGCATAAAGAAGACCATCTAAATAGGATTCTAAGTCCTGACCCATAGCTGCATACTTCTGCTGTAGTAGAAGTACTTTTTTTACTATTTCTTCTTTGAGCTCCATAAGGTGCGGTTTTCGAGTGATTGAAATTAGAGGTTTGGATGCTACTACCCAAGTTTTTATGAGGGTTGCAAAAATAGTTTTGCACCGCGGTTATTAACACAAAAAGCCCACCTTTTTAAAAGTGGGCTTAAAGCGTTTTTAATGTAATGTTAAATCTTAGCTATAGGGTGAGCTAATCCCTCGTAATCCGTAAGCTCCATTTTAATGCTTCCTACTAAAACCTTGGTTTGTACAAGTAACGGCACTTTATTTCCATCGTCTGACACCCATACGTTAAGGTCTTCTTCATCTTTCCAGATTCTTCCTTTCTGGACTACTGGAACGAACTTTAGAGCGTGGTATTTTCCTTTTCTAATTTTGATCTCATCTTTTCCTTTATACTTGATTTTAAGAATATAGAGTTCATCATCTAAGAATGTGGGAATTTCGAAGATGTCTCCTTCCTGAGCACTGCTAAAATCAAGCGTTCTGGCATAATAAAAAGCCGAAATCATATCCTGTGCTCCTACAGGGATTTCATGGGTCTCTTCTTTCTCAGTGCTTACAGTTCCCGCAGAGTGGTCAAAGGTGTAATCCTGATTTATCTTATACCCGCCTTCATCTACTCTTCTCTTAAAATACCAAGGAAAAACGCCTTCTTTATCTATATAAGTTTCATAGTGATCTCTCACCTTAAAAAACAGGTCGAATGCTCCTAGACTTTTACCTGTTCCCACTGCATGAAATGCTTCTCTATCATCAAAAGTGAATGGACTGGGTCTTAGCTCTAGCTCAGCTTTACCAGCATCTATAATTCCATAATGAACTTTATAGGTGAGCTTTTCTCCAGCTTTGAACGCGTTATTCTGAACCTCAGGGTAGTAAGACTCACTGTTTATATGAGTAGGCACCAATGCTAATGACGTGCCTATGGATAAAATAGCGGCTAATGCTATGGTTAGGACTTTATGCTTCATGCGGTGCAACAGGCAAAGCATATGCCAAAACACCTGTTCTATTAATAAGAGGTTCCAAAAACCTGAAGAAAAAGTGTCAGATCTTCCACATCTATATAGTTATCTTGATTAAAGTCTCCGGTTAGATTTTGACAGTAGCCCTCTCCATACTGCGCTAATAAGCCTGCGAAATCAATCACTGTATAGGAGGAGTCCTGATCATAATCTCCATAGTAAATAAGCTCATACGAGCATTCATCTGAAGCAAAACAGCTGTCTAAATAATTAGATGCTTCTGGGTCTTGGCAGCAGTTGTATGAACAAATACTTTCATCTGGCTGTGTTCCCATGTCACTTGGGTCAAAATTGCAAGCTTGAGGGTCATTACAGTAGCTGAGGTTACAATCAGAAGAACAGTCGCTTATGGTAATAGTAAAAGGGTAAACTCCGTTTAAAGGACTTACTTTCATTAAGCCGCTAGCACCATGGACTAATTCTCCGCACTCTTCAAAACAGCCTAAACCAGAATCACATGACTCTGCTCCTTCCACATGAATTTTTTCCTCACTTCCAGAACTTATCAGCATATAAGGTGATAGACTATTAATCCAAACTTCATCATAAAAAGTCATTTCTTCAGAAGTACCGTCAACTTGATCCCAAATTATAGGGTCAGAACAACTACCATAACAAGTGGATTCTGCAATAGATTCGGAAACTGAGATTTGGAAGGTTCCTACATTTCCATTCCAGCCTTGTACCTCTACAATATACTCTTGCCCAATCTCAGTGCAAAACCCTGAAATAGCAGTCAAAGTGCTACCAAAATTATCATAGCTATACTCTAAAAGCTGTCCCTGACAAGAATCGTAAATAGCCATTTGAGCATCATCAATAGTTCCATCTATGATTTCAATATCCACTCCATATCCAGTTCCAATGAAAGAGTACCATACCTCAGGGGCACCAGAGTCTGTTCCAGGAGAATCCTGCGTGGATGTGGCATCAGAATTATCACCGTCCATCAAAACTCCGTTTGTTGGGATTTCTATTGCATTTTGACATAAATCATTCTCTTCATAGCAGTACTCACATGCATAATCGTAGTTAAACTCAAAACAAGCTGATAGCATAGGGGTATAATTACATGCATTAGGATCTCCACAAATAATGTCTGGCCCTTCTGTGGAGCTAGAGACCTGTATTTCAAATGTCCCTTCGGTATCTCCCCATCCTTCTACTTCTATATAATAAGTTACTCCTGACGCAGCACAAAAGCCAAAAATTCTTGACATAAAACCAGAGCCACTATCTTCATCACAATCCAGTGCTTCTTCTCCACAATTTTCATAAACTGCTATTTGTGTGTCACTATTGCTACCCGCAAAAGTTTCAATGTCCACTTTAAAACCTTCTCCAACAAAGGAAAACCAAACATCACCTGCTCCTGCTGAATCATTTGCAAAACATGATGGTTCATTCCCGAAATTCTCGTCAGCAGAAAGGCTGTTATCTCCGTATTGAGGTTCTTCATCAATAAGTAATTCATGAGCGTTTTCACATGAATCATTTTCAGGGGGATAAGCGCAACAGGAATGGTCTGTTCCCCCTACTTCACCTGCGCAGTCTGACTCAGAGATAGGATCGTAATTCACAGCGTTTTGATCAATACAATTAGGACCAAATGTGAGACAGATACTAGAGTCCTCAATTAAGAATCCTACAGGATCAGGATTATAATTATAAGCACAATAAACTTAAAAATAATAATCAATAATTGACTACAATAAAAATAAAAACCATACAATATAAAACCCAACATAAACAGAAGGATAAATATTACAAAAATCAAAACAACATCAATAAAAAGAGAACAATTCAATATGATT
>CAZTVP010000128.1:0-6649 GCA_964616995.1 uncultured Comamonadaceae bacterium | reverse complement strand
TAGCAGATTCAGGAGACGAGTCTAACCCATTAGACCCGTGTGATCCTAATATCTATGCTAACCCACTAGCAGACTGTGATAATGATGGATTAACTAACGGTGAAGAAGATGCCAATGGAAATGGAATCACAGATGAAGACGAAACAGATGCTACTAATCCAGACACTGACGGAGATGGATTAACCGATGGTGAAGAAGTGCTAGGTCCTGATGGTATAGCAGATTCAGGAGACGAATCTAACCCTCTCGACCCTTGTGATCCTAACCCATATGCAGTAGACACAGAAGACTGTGATAATGATGGTCTTACTAACGCTGAGGAAGACACTAACGGAAATGGAGAATATGATGAGGGAGAAGAAACAGACGCTACTAACCCTGATACAGACGGAGATGGAATTACAGATGGAGATGAAATAGCAGACGGTTCAGACCCACTAGACCCATGTGACCCAATAGCTTCAGCGGAGCTAGGATGCTTTGAAGGTGTTATCATTCCTGAAGGGTTCTCTCCTAATGGAGATGGTTTCGGAGAAACTTGGGAGATAGTAGGACTGGAAGAATACCCAAGCGCATCTATCCTAATCTTTAACAGATGGGGTAACGAGGTGTTCACGCAGGCACCATTTGAAAACAATTGGAATGGAGTAGGAAACACTAACGGAGCAGACCTTCTGCCTACCGGAACCTACTTCTACATCTTAGACCTAGATGCCAATTCAGACAGTGATGAAGAAATCCAAGGTTTTGTTTACATCACTAGAAATTAATTAGAACTACAGAATTGATAATGAACATCATGAAAAAGATAGTAATTATAATATTGGCCACGCTAACCGTTATGGTGGTGAGCCACACAGAGAGTATTGCGCAGCAAGACCCTATGTACACACAGTATTTCTTTAATCCGCTTACCGTAAACTCAGGTTATGCTGGTACAAGAGACGCTCTTAATGTCACGCTTCTTATAAGAGAGCAGTGGGTGGGAATAGAAGGAAGACCTAGAACCCAAACGCTGAGTATTCATTCTCCGCTTAGAAATGATAACCTAGCGCTGGGAGGTACCATCATCAGAGATGAGGTGGGGCCCACAAGTGCCATGGGGCTTTTCGGAGATTTCGCCTACAGAATTAGAGTTTCTGACCAGAGCAGACTTGCCTTTGGGTTAAAAGCAGGTGTGAACTTCTTGCAGGCAGATTTAGCCGCGTTGCAAAACACGGATGTAATGGACCAGTCACTTTCTCAGAGTATAAACACGAATCTGCTACCGAATTTCGGGGCTAGTGCTTATCTCTGGGCTGATAGATACTTTTTAGGGCTTTCTGCTCCTAAACTGTTAGAAAACGACTTAGACACAGAAGTAGAAGACCTAAGAGGTGAAGAAAGAAGCCACTTCTTCTTTACGGGAGGATATGTATTTGACATCAGTCCAGCGCTGAGGTTTAAACCCACATTCATGACTAAAGTGGTAAGAGATGCTCCTGTGTCTTTTGACCTAACGGCTAACTTCTTATTGGATGATAAGCTCTGGTTAGGAGCCATGTACAGATTTGGAGATGCTATGGGAATTCTAGCTTCTTATCAGCTTACAGACCAGTTAAGAGCAGGATATTCTTATGACTACACACTTAGTGAGCTTCAGAGTTATAACGGAGGTTCACATGAGTTCATGTTGAGTTATGATTTCTTCTTTAAAAACGATAAAATCTTATCTCCGAGATTCTTCTAACCCTAAACTAATACAGAATAAAATGATGAAAAAGACGATAATATTTTTTGCCACGCTTTACTTCAGCATACTATCCGTATTAGCTCAGGAGGGAAGAATTAAGAAAGCAGAAAAGATGTATGATAGAATGGCCTACGCAGAAGCCGTGGACTATTACTCAAGCATTCTAGAACAAGGAGTAGATTCAGCACGATTAGCTCCACAGATAGCAGACAGCTATTACCAGATGCGAGATACTGAGAACGCTGAAAAATGGTACGCAGTGGTAGTTAAGAACAGCCCAAGGCCATTAGATTATTTCCGTTATGCAGAAAGCCTAAAAGGAAACGGTAAGTACGATGAAGCCGCTACCTACATGGCTAAGTTCAACAGCCTAGATGCTAGTGATAGCAGAGCAGAAGCGCACGTTCAAAACCAAGACTACTTCGTAAATCTGAGTGAAGTTACAGATAGATTCGTATTAAGAAATGAGGAGAACAACTCTAAAAACGCAGACTTCAGTCCGCATTACTATGGAGAAAAAGTAGTCTTCGTTTCTAATAGAGAGCTGCTAGGAGTTAGCATAAAAAGACAACACCAGTGGAATAATGAACCATTCTTAAACCTCTTTAAGGCTAACGTAGGAAAAGATGGAAAGCTACAGGAGATAGTTCCTTTCTCTGAAACGGTAAATACCAAGTTCCACGAAGGGCCAGTAACTTTTACAGCTGATTTAAAGATGATGTACTTCACTAGGAATAACTACCTAAACGGTAAAAAGAAAAAATCTTCAGATTATATCGTAAAGCTGAAAATGTACATTTCTGAAAAGACGGATTTAGGTTGGTCAGACCCAGTAGATTTCCCTTATAATAGTGATGAATACTCAGTAGGTCACCCTACCTTAAGTCCAGACGGGAAGACATTATTCTTCGCTTCTGATATGCCAGGAGGTTATGGAGGCACAGACATTTGGATGTGTAAAAAAGAAGGTGAATCATGGGCTAAACCAGTAAATATGGGTAAACCATGGAATACCGAAGGAAATGAAATGTTTCCATTCATGCACGCAGATGGTAGTTTTTATTACTCATCAGACGGTCTCCTAGGATTAGGTGGGCTGGATGTTTTCGAGTGCAGAAATGGTACTAACGGTCTAAGTGGCCCCGAGAATCTGAAGGCGCCTATAAACTCTAGTCAGGATGATTTTGGTTTTGTAGCTAACAAGGAAAAAACGCAAGGTTATCTTTCGTCTAACAGAGCTGGCGGAAAAGGAGATGATGACATTTATTCGTTCACTATGAATGATATTATTCCGCTCACTATCTCAGGTTTAGTCGTAAATGCAGACGAGGATAATAATCCGTTAGAAGGAGCCAGAGTAAGACTTATGGACGCTTATGATAAAGAAGTAGCGGTGCAAAACATGGGCCCAGATGGTGAATTCCAATTTGAACTAGACCCAGAACACTGTGGGTACACGATTCAAGTAGATAACGGTTCAGGATGGACGGATTATGCGTATGACAATGTGCCTTGTGATGTAGAAGAAGGAGACATTGGTCTAGGAGAAATTCCATTAGAACCTATGAAGTGGTCTGCACAGGGAGTAGTTAAAGACAAGCAAACTTTAGACCCAGTAGAAGGGTTTAATATCACTCTTATTAATAAGAGCACAGGAGCTGAAGAAATTAAAATTACTTCTTTAGATGGGTTAGTACAGTATCCATTAGACCCAGAAACTGATTATGAAATGAAATTCGAGAAGCAGGGCTACTTCGGAAAAACCGGGCAGTTCTCTACAGTAGGAATGGAACCAGGAGTATTAGTTCTAGAGCGATACATAGACATGACCTTTGAAAGAATAGAAATAGGTAAGGCTATTAAGATAGAGAATATCTATTACGATTATGACAAGTCTTTCATTAGAGAAGATGCGGCTATTGAGTTAAATAAAATCGTTCAGATGCTAAAGGATAACCCGACTATTAAAGTAGAAATGGGCTCACATACAGATGCACGAGGTAGTGACGCATATAACCTAAAACTATCTCAGAGAAGAGCTAAGTCAGCCATGGAGTATATCATATCTCAAGGGATAGATAAAAACCGAATGAGCTGGAAAGGCTACGGAGAAACGGTGTTGGTAAATCAGTGTAAGAACGGAGTTAAGTGTGATGATGAAACACATGAAGAAAACCGTAGAACAGAATTTAAAGTAGTAGGTTTTGTAGAAGGACTTCAGAAATAACAGATAATTCAGCAGAAGATGTAAAAGCGCTCTGGAAACAGAGCGCTTTTTCTTTTGAAAAAAAAGAGTAAATATAGTAACTTAACTTTCTGTTAGGAGTAAACCCTCTTGGATATAAGTCAAAATAGTATATTTGCATTCCATTTTAAAAATGGTCTCGTGGCCGAGCGGCTAGGCAGTGGTCTGCAAAACCATCTACACCAGTTCGAATCTGGTCGAGACCTCCAGTAAAAATCCAGTCTGTAAGGCTGGGTTTTTTTATGGACTGAAACCGCCAAGCGCCAGCTTGAGTGGGGTCAGGCCATAAAAAAAGCCGTACTCCGCTAGGAGTGGGTTTAACTGGAATCACCCTTTATTCGACATTCAGATCACCGCAGGTAACAGGATTAAGAAGAAACCGCCAAGCGCCAGCTTGAGTGGGGTCAGGCCATAAAAAAAGCCATACTCCGTTAGGAGTGGGTTTAACTGGAATCACCCTTTATTCGACAACCAGATCACCGTAGGTAACTGAGGGAAGAAGAAACCGCCAAGCGCTAGCTTGAGTGGGTTCGGGCTACAAAAGAAGTTGATAGGTATGCAAGTTGAAAGGTAAATCAGTCACACGGGCAAACGCTCTATTTATTCTCAGTATCCGAATCGTGAACACCCGTATAACTAGTGCTTTTGGAGGTCTTTCACAAAATGAAAAATGTTAAAATCAAAGCAGTGAGATGGGTGGGATGACAGCATTTCTAAATGACTAAGCTGTTGGCCTTTGGCAGATCAACTTACATTTCACACTTTCAGATTTTGATCTGACACTATACTATATAATCCACTCACAACTTTTGATCTAACCCGTTCTACTGAGAGCCTCCAAACTTCGACATCAAGATTAACAAAAGTAAGAGAGGAGCAAATCGCCAAGTAATAGAAAAGAGCTGCCGAACAGAGCGTACTGAATAGAAACTATAAAATGACCGCATAGCGGTCAAACATCTCTAACAAAATAGCCTAACCTACAGTCACCGACCTCATAGAGGTCGCACATAAATCAACAGACGATTTTGTCTTGAGTAAAAGAGTTCTGGCACTCTCTAGAGTCTCATTTACATATATCTGATCCACAATGAACAAACAGAAACCATCTAATCCAATACCTTTGCCATTATGTACACCAGTAAAACTCCTCAACTGCTTAAAGCTTTAGCTAAGGATTTAGTCTGGAACATGCCTAGAACTGAGCATAAGGTGTACCTCACTTTCGATGATGGGCCTACTCCTGGAGTCACTGATAAGGCGTTAGACCTGTTAAGTGAATTTAAAGCTAAAGCCACTTTCTTTTGTGTAGGTAGAATGGTCGAGGATTCGGGAGAGCTATTGCACCGCATAAAATCTGAAGGGCACTCACTCGGTAACCACACTATGAACCATGAGAGCGGATGGAACACCAGTAACTTCAGTTATTTCAGAAGTGCACTAAGCTGTGCAGAATTGGTAAAGTCTAATTTATTCAGGCCGCCTTATGGCAGAATCACCAAGTCGCAGGCTAAGGCCTTAAAATCCAGAAATCAAATCATTATGTGGGATGTGCTACCTGGAGATTTTGATGAGTTTTGCACCGCTGAGAAGGCTGTAGAGCGGATAAAAACCAATGCGCAAAACGGTAGCATCATAGTTCTGCACGACAGCCAAAAGCATGGAGAGAAAATGCTAGCCATCCTGCCAGAAGCCCTGAAATGGCTAAAAAGCGAAGGCTATGAAATGTGCGCCATAGAAGAAAAATCTAGGTAAAGAAAAAGCCCCTCAGACCATTACTGAAGGGCTCCTTACTAACCTTTAAACCTTAACCTTGCTCTCCAAGACTTGAGAGACTTTTTATCTTTGTTTCTTAGGCGTTTAACTGCGCTAATATTAATTGTCTTTTTATCAAGTTCACTTCTCTTAAAGTGTTCACGTATGCAGAAAGATTACCAGCTTGCATTAAACTTTTAGCTCTTTCTTTTAGTTCTGCGTATGTTGTTCTTAAATCTTTCATTTGTTGTGTTTTTATGGTTGATTTGACTACAGTATAACAATCGCTGTGCCAAAAACGAAAATTAGGCACAACTAACTAATAAACAAGAAGATAAAAACGATAGAAAGACTTGTCAGGTTGAGTTACTCATCTTGAAATTCATCAAGAAGCAGCTTTTTAGAAAAGAAATTAGGCTGAAAATATTCACCATTCCAGAAGAACTCACAGAGGCATTCATGATGTTCGAATACACCAGTATCCGAATCGTACTCATCGTAATCTTCATAAGGGATGTCTATGGTAAAATCATGACAGTAGCAGTCAGTAGTTAAATCATCTGTAACATAAGATGCGCTAATCTTCCTTTTTTCTGAATCATAAGTTACTGCGCTATTCCAGTCTCTAGAATCCACCTCGTAGGAAAACTCATGATCAAACCCTCCATCCTCATTTATAGAAACCACATCTATCCCATTTATAAAACAGTAGGAACAGCCCCTTATATAATAAGACATAATATACTTAGTTCCAGCAGCGCTATTTAGAGTGTCTATGCTGTGATAGCCATCTCTAGAGAGGTTTTCATAGACCAGCTTTTGGCTAGTAGGAAGGTCAAAATGCCTATACACAGAAATACGACTTCTGTAAGTGCCTCCCAAGTTCTCATCCATGCTAAAACACACGAACTTTAAGT
>CAZTVP010000127.1:0-6650 GCA_964616995.1 uncultured Comamonadaceae bacterium | reverse complement strand
AATCACTAAATAGCAGATAACATTCTCATTATCAAATTTGAGGTAAGTAGAATCAGAAATGAATCGGTCATCGTCCATAAGCGTTTCCATGTTAGACAGAATCAGATATCCGACCTCTTCTATTAAGTAAAAAACATCTACCGAGTCAGTTCTGAGAGGCTCATCATTTTCTGCAATTTTTTGGAAGATACTGTCCTTAATAGCAGGCTCAAGTTCGAATTCGTTTAAATCTACTTCGTTAGAAAACGGGTTCAGACTAGAATAAATATGGATTAACGCCAGTGTTTCTTCAGTCAAGGTGGAGTAAGAATCTTGTGTTTGAGCAGAGGTTTGAACAAATAACAAACAACCCGCAAAGAGAATGACCAAATATGTTTTGAGGTTTTGCATACGATATTCTAAACACAAATATCGGGCTAAGTATTTTTCTGCGGTGCAATAAACAAACCTCAGAATCAAAGTTAAACTCCCGCGAGATACCACCTCCCGAACTGCGCTATCTTTGATTGAACATGAAAAGAGCAGGTACGGCAGATTTACAATTACATGGTGGAGCTATTCCACCTTGGCTGTTTTCGAGGATGAAAGCCCTCGCTCTTCCAGTAGTAAAATCTATCATTTTACAGAATGGTAAAGAAGATTTTTTAGCTCGAATGGCTGACCCATTTTGGTTCCAGAGCTTTGGTGCGGTGATAGGCATGGACTGGAACTCATCTGGTGTTACTACTGCTGTGATACGCGCATTGAAAGAAGCCATTAACCCTGCAAGTGCTGAACTTGGCTTGTATATCTGTGGTGGAAAAGGAAAGGAATCCACGCAGACACCCATAGAATTGCACCGCATAGGAGATAAAACTGGAATGGACGGTTTAGCCCTGGCTAAGGCCAGTAAACTTACAGCCAAGGTGGACAATACCGCACTTCAGGATGGGTTCAATTTGTATTTGCACAGCTTCATATTAAGTGATTCAGGGAAGTGGAGTGTAATTCAGCAAGGAATGCACAAGTCCAATGGAAAAGCTAGAAGATACCACTGGCATTCAGCTGATGTCAAGTCCTTCACAGAAGAACCACACTCAGCCATTTGTGGTTTAAACGAAGGCAAAATTCTAAACTTGGTGGACAAAGAGGCTGTTCCCACGCAAGAAGCTATGCTAGACATATCGAAGGAAGCCCCTAACAAGGTGCTGAAAGGTCTCCCGCATTTATTGGTTTCTGGTAGCTGTGAAGTTCGAGCCTCAGATTTGGATTTAAAAAGATTAGGAAGTATGCTATGGTTAGCTCAAGAAACTGAACAGACTAATTTTGAAGAATTGCTCATGTTAAAAGGAATGGGCCCTAGAGCGTTGCAGTCCTTAGCACTAGTTTCTGAAATCATTCACGGCACACCTTCGAGATTCTCTGACCCAGCGCGGTTTTCCTTTGCTCATGGAGCTAAGAACGCCAGACCATTTCCAGTACCCACAAAAGTGTATGATGAAACAATAAGCAGATTGACTACTGCTGTGGAATCGGCTAAAATTGGCGACAAGGACAAACTAAAATCCATAGAAAAGCTGACCAAGCTAGCCCAAAGAGCCGAGAAGGATTTCACTCCCAATGGAGATTTTGATGAAATATTGAAAAGGGAAAACAGAGATTCTCACAAGTACGGTGGAAGAAGCGCAAAAGGCTGGGCGAAACCACCGAATTCGCAGTTGGGGTTGTTTGATTAAAACGGACTCACCACTCTAACTCACTTTTAGCCTCCACATCCCAGAAAGTACCAGATTTGAAATCAGAAGAAAGAAAGTTAAAGATGCCTTCAGCGGATTCCTCTGGAGTCAGCGGAGCCAGTTCTAAATTACTATCCATTATAGTAGTCTTTACCCAACCTGGATGAATAGCAGCTATCCTCAACTGGCCAGACATTCTGTTTACCAGAGTCTGTGTGTACATGTTTAGTGCAGTTTTACTCATGCGGTAGGCTACAGAGTCACTTTGAGTCGCACAGTTAGAAATAGAACCCATTTTAGAGGAAATATTAATCAGAGTACTTCCTTTTGGCAGCAGGTCAATAAATGCCTCTGTGAAGAATACTGTTCCCGTAACATTTACCTGAAAAGTTTGCTCGTAGGATTCACGTTCAGGTTTTTCAAACCTTAAGTCTGGGCCAATACCAGCATTATTAATCAGCAGGTCTATTTGGGGAAATTGAGCAGAAATGCCCTCGAGGGCTTTTTTGATACCGTCTTCAGATGAAAGGTTTAGAGGAAAAGCATGAAAGTTTGGGTGAGAGATATTCATAGAACCACTTCTGTTGGTTCCTATAACGGTGTAACCGTTAGACAGTAACTTCTCTGCTAGCGCTTTTCCTATGCCCATGCTAGCTCCTGTAATTAATGCTGTTTTTTTCATTTGAGTTTTCTTTTCCAGGTGCAAAATATGGTAGCGTTCATTGAGAAATTACACAATAGTTTATGAATAGTAGATAGCAAAACAATCAGATAAAAAAACACCCCTTTTGGAGTGTTCATGATAAGAATATGTTGAGCGTTTTATTTACTCCTCAATTTACCGATTCTAGTATTTAAAGCCCCTTTCATTTTACTGATGGCATCATTGATAGCTTTTTCTTTAATGTCGCTAGTAGAGGTAACAGCTATTGGCTGCTGGCCTTTCACTCGAGCTTCCAGCGTACACTGCATATCATCTGCTCCAGATTTGTGTGCGTTTTGGTCAGATAGGTGAACTTCTATACGGGTTACCCACTCCGAGAAGCGGTCTAAACTCTTGGTAATCTTATCTGACATGTAAGCTTCTAATCTAGCTTCTCCTTCTATGTTTTTATCGGTATTGAATTGTATTTGCATGTTTTAATTTTAGTTTCGGGTAAATATAATTAATGTCTCATGAAGATTATTCAATTAAAAGTTAGAGGATTTATTAAATCAGAACTTTACATTTAGATGGTGTTTTTAAAAAAGAAATACCGGTTTCATTGGTGTTGGTCATTGAGCATGGTGGCTGTTCCTTTGATTAGTTTTCCTTTTGGCTATGGAGCTCTGCACGTATTCGCGCTGTTATTGGCTTGTTTTCAATCAATTTTTGTGATCATAAAACTTCAAAATGTAAAAGCTACTTTATGGATGCTGCATATTCCTTTTTACTTGTTTCTGGCAGAGTACAACATGGAAAATGACGAAATTCTCTGGTGTTGGCTTCCTATTTTGATTTTGATAAATGGGATTTTCGGTCAAGTATTAATTAGAGTTATCATTGATTCATGGAATAATTGGAGGTGGTTCAAGCATGTGCTTTCAGGTGGGTTAATCATGTATTCATCCGTATTAATTCCGATAGAATTTCATTTAGTTTGGATAAATGAAATTCTGCTTAACTCCGTTATTCTTATTTTTTGGTTCATTGGAGCATGGATTGTGAGTCTGGGGTTGTGAGTAGAGTCTATATTAAAATAATTCAGGAACCATAAGCAATAGCCTTCGGAGCCCTCAACTGAATCAACAAATCAAATTGCACCGCGAACAGAATAGTACTGAGCAGTAAGTGCAATGGCTGAGCAGCCTTAGGCAAGCCAAAGTGAGCTAACACAACTCCCACAATAGCCTCCGCTAAAATCAGTGCGCCTATCCATGTCCAACGTGATTTATACCAGTTGTTCTTATAGGCTTGGTAGATGAGGTAACCATTCAAAGCTACTATGATGTAAATGAGGGAACGGTGCGCTATAAACACCCAGTCCACTTGGTCTATCCAGAGCATGCGGTCATCTGTGGTTTTGGCTATGACATCTATCTGCTCCCGCACCTGTGTTCCTAGCACCACCATGAGCACTGTGATGTACAGAGAAATAGAGGATAGCCGCTTAAAAAGGGCATCTGGAAAAGTAGTCTCTCCATGGGTTCGTGTGGCTTTATCTAATAGAATAAGCAGCACCCCTACTATGGCAAACACGCCTATCATGTGCAGCGTAATGGTTTGCCCTTTTAGGTTAGAATCTACTACAAGTTTGCCAAGCCAGGCTTGAAAACCAACTAAGAAAACCACTGCAAAGGCCAAGTAAACTCTGGGCCTGCGGTCTTTCCAGTAGAAAAACGAAAGGGCAAACATGGCCATCACAGGAAACCCTAGAGCCACAGTGGCCAATCGATTAATGAACTCTATCCAAGTGTGTAGCGGATTGTAGACATTGTAATCATGCTTGGTGTACTCTTCCCATTCGGCTGGGTTAAAAGAGGAAGAAGCGGTGATGTCCTTTTTGGCGTTATACAGCTTCTCGTTATGAATAATCATTTGACCCTCGAAGTAGTCTTCTCCTTCATGCCAAGTCACTTGGTCTTCACTGGTAGGAGGAATATATGCCCCGAAGCATTTAGGCCAGTCTGGGCAGCCCATTCCTGATTCTGTAACGCGAACCACAGAACCTGCTATAACCACTATAAAAACTAAGATGAGGTTGACCCAAATCAGTCGCTTGAACCATGTATCTGCCCAGTTTTTTCTCATGCTACGGTTTCTTTACTATTGGCTATAATCGGAGCTAGTAGCTCTTTAGCTTGTGTGATGCTCTGCACTTCTACAAAACTAAACCTCAGCCCATCATTCTTTTCATACATCTTTCCGCTTCTAGGGTTGGCTTGCACGTATTGTAACACTCTAGTAAAAGCTGGACTTTGGTAATAACCACTTTCCTGATTAGCTACGAAGTAACATATCATCTTAGAGCTTTTCAATACTAGTTTTTCAAACCCAATTTCCTTAGCTATCCACCTCAGTCTTACGGTTTCTATCAGGTTCACTACCTGCTGCGGAATATCCCCGAAACGGTCTTTCAGACTCATCTCATAAAACTGCAGGTCTTCCTCGGTTTTGGCATCTTCTAGTTCCTTGTAAAGTGCTAGTCGCTCGGTGATGCTCTGCACGTAAGCGTCTGGAATAAGCAGTTCTAGGTCGGTCTCCAGTACCGCTTCTTTCACCCATTCTTGCTTCTCTTTTTCTTCCGCTTCAGCCAGTTCTTTGAATTCCGTTTGCTTGAGTTCTTCTATGGCTTCGTTCAGGATTTTATTGTACATCTCAAAACCTACATCTGCCATAAACCCACTTTGCTCTCCACCGAAGATATTCCCAGCTCCACGGATGTCTAAGTCACGCATGGAGATATTCATTCCAGAACCGAGGTCGCTGAATTGTTCTATGGCTTGGAGCCTTCTTCTAGCATCTGCTGGTAAGTGATGAGTTGGAGGAGCTAGAAGGTAGCAGAACGCTTTTTTATTGCTACGCCCCACACGACCTCTTAGCTGGTGTAAATCACTCAGCCCGAAGTTCTGTGCGTTGTTGATAATCATGGTGTTGGCATTAGAAATGTCAATACCAGATTCTATGATGGTAGTGGCCAGAAGTACATCGTATTTATGGTCAACAAAATCTTCCATCACCTGCTCCAGCTTATCGCCCTCCATCTGCCCATGACCTACGGTTACTCGAGCATCTGGAACTACACGCTGAATCATGCCTTGAACCTCCTTTATGTTTTGAACGCGGTTATGCACGAAAAACACCTGTCCATTTCGTGCCAACTCGTAAGAAATAGCATCTCTGATGAGCTCTTCATTCAGTCCAGCCACTTCCGTTTCTACGCTCTGTCTATTGGGTGGCGGAGTATTGATTAAACTGAGGTCTCTAGCTCCCATTAAGCTGAACTGCAGCGTTCTAGGAATAGGTGTGGCCGTCATGGTAAGCGTGTCCAAGTTGGCTTTCATGGTTTTCAACTTGTCCTTAATTCCCACACCAAATTTCTGTTCTTCATCTATGACCAGTAATCCTAAATCCTTGAATTTGATACGTTTTCCTACCAACGCATGCGTCCCTACTATGATGTCTATTTTTCCTTCTTCTAAGCGTTGCAATGTCTCCGAGAGCTTCTTTCCTGTCTTGAATCTGTTTACATAATCTACCGTCACGGGAAATTCTGCCAGTCGGTCTCTGAAGTTTTTATAATGCTGAATAGAAAGCACTGTGGTAGGCACTAAAATGGCCACTTGTTTTCCGTCACAGGCCGCTTTGAATGCCGCTCTCACTGCTATTTCCGTCTTCCCGAATCCTACATCTCCACAAATCAATCTGTCCATGGGCGCTTCGGATTCCATGTCTTTTTTCACGGCTTCATTGGCCAATACTTGGTCTGGCGTGTCCTCGAACATGAAACTCGCCTCTAACTCGTGCATCAAGTAATTATCTGGCGCGAAGGCATGTCCCTTGCTGGCTTTTCTCTTGGCGTAGAGAGCTATGAGGTTGAATGCCAGTTCTTTTACTCTGGCCTTAGTTTTTTTCTTGACTTTCTCCCAGGCTTGTCCTCCGAGTTTGTGAACGGTGGGCTGAGTACCTTCCTTTCCGGTGTACTTGCTTATGCGGTGCAATGAATGGATGCTCACATACAAAATATCGTTGTCCTTGTAAATCAGCCGTATGGCTTCCTGCTTCTTGCCGTTGACATCTATTTTCTCCAGTCCACTGAACTTTCCTACACCATGGTCTATGTGTACCACAAAGTCTCCGGGCTGTAGTGAGCTGAGTTCTTTAAGTGTAAGTGCCTGCTTGTTTTTCTTAAACCCGTCTTTCAGCTTGAACCTGTGGTAACGGTCAAAGATTTG
>CAZTVP010000126.1:0-6673 GCA_964616995.1 uncultured Comamonadaceae bacterium | reverse complement strand
CGGCAGGATATCTTATCTTACCCAAGGTTCTGGCTAGTCTGTTTATATTCCCTTTTCTAATTATAATCAGTATGTTTTTAGGAATGGTGGCAGGGGGTTTCTTTGGTACTGCAGCAGGGTTGATTTCTATGGTAGATTTTGTTTATGGACTTCAGTTCGATTTCAAGACTTTCTCTGTGGTTTATGCGTTGATTAAGACCTTAGTTTTTGCCTTTATTATAACTACTGTTAGCTCGTATTTTGGATATTTCACCAAAGGAGGAGCCTTGCAAGTGGGAGAGTCTAGTACTAAGGCGGTGGTTTTTAGTAGTATTTATATTCTTATTGCTAATTATTTTTTAACACAGCTATTACTATTATGATAGAAGTTAGGAATATTCATAAGAGTTTTGCTGAGCGAAAGGTGCTAGATGATATATCTATCAAATTTGAGCAGGGTAAAGTAAACTTTATAATAGGAAGAAGTGGTTCAGGTAAATCAGTATTGACCAAGTGCATAGTAGGTCTGATAGAACCAGATCAAGGGAAGGTTTTGTATGACAACACTCTCTTTACTGGTCTTGGAAGAATAGAAAAACAGGAGGTTAGAAAAAAGATAGGAATGCTATTTCAAGGAAGCGCACTTTTTGACAGTCTTTCTGTCCTCAAGAACGTTATGTTTCCACTTGACATGTTCACAGATTTATCTGAAAAGGAAAAGGAAGAAAAAGCACTCAGCACTTTAGAGAGAGTAGAACTTGCAGATTCTTCTCATCTTTTACCAGCTAGTTTAAGTGGAGGTATGATGAAGCGAGTAGGAATAGCTAGGGCTTTAGCTATGAATCCTAAGTTTCTTTTCTGTGATGAGCCTAATAGTGGTTTGGACCCACAGACTAGCATAGTAATAGACAATTTAATTAAGGATTTGACTTATGAGCTAAATATTACCACAGTAGTAATTAGTCATGACTTAAATAGTGTAGTAGAGATAGGCGATAGAATTAACTTTTTACATAAAGGAAAGGTGGCCTGGAAAGGTAATAAAGAAGGGATAGTCTGCTCAGATTCTGAGAGTTTGAACAACTTTGTATTCGCTTCTAATCTTATGAAAAAGTTGAGATAAAAAAACCGCTTGGTACTCCAAGCGGTTGAATAACAAACTTAATATCTTAAGTCGTTTAGCACTAATTGACAAATTCTTTTTGGCTTAACCTTCGTGTAATAATTCTAAAAGCAACACTAAAGTATCATTTTAGCACAGCTTAGGATTGAAAACTTTGTAAACGCAGAAAATCCTTTGTAAACGCGGAAAAAACAGGACAAGAATCACAATCTACAAGCACCAAATTGAATAACAGATTAAAGTTTATTTAATTTGCACTCTTAAAATAAATCAGAAAACAAAATAAAATGTCTGAAATTCATTCAAAAGTAACGGCTATCATCGTAGATAAACTAGGTGTTGATGAGGCTGAAGTAACAAATGAAGCTAGCTTCACTAATGATTTAGGTGCAGATTCTTTAGATACTGTGGAGCTAATTATGGAATTCGAAAAAGAGTTTAATATAGCTATTCCAGATGACCAAGCAGAAAAAATTGGAACTGTAGGTCAAGCAGTGGAATACATAACAAGTAACGCAAAATAAATCTATGGAATTAAAGCGAGTAGTAGTTACAGGATTAGGAGCCATTACCCCTTTAGGTAATTCAGTAAAAGAGTACTGGAAAAACTTAGTAGATGGAGTCAGTGGTGCTGCCCCTATTACTCACTTTAATGCTGAAAAATTTAAGACCCAGTTTGCGTGTGAGGTGAAGGGTTTCGACCCTTCTGCCTACTTTGATAGAAAAGAGGCACGCAAGCTGGATCTTTTTTCACAGTATGCTATGGCATCTGTGGCTGAGGCTATTACTGATTCAGGCCTGGATAATGATGAATTAGACAAGAATAGAATAGGAGTAATCTGGGGATCCGGAATAGGTGGTTTAAAGACCTTTCAAGATGAATGTATAAACTTCGCTAATGGAGATGGTACTCCTCGTTTTAATCCTTTTTTTATTCCTAAAATGATAGCGGATATAGCCAGCGGCCATATTTCTATCAAGTACGGTTTTAGAGGCCCTAACTTTACTACTGTCTCTGCTTGTGCTAGTGCTACCAATGCTCTCATAGATTCTTTTAATTACATCCGTTTAGGTAAGGCTAACGCTGTAGTAACGGGAGGCAGTGAAGCGGCTGTGAACGAAGCGGGTATCGGAGGGTTCAATGCGTTACATGCGCTGAGCACTAATAATGAAAACTATTCTACCGCTTCTAGACCATTCGATGCTACTCGAGACGGGTTCGTTTTAGGAGAAGGTGCAGGAGCCATTATATTAGAAGAACTAGAGCACGCTAAGAAAAGAGGAGCCACCATCTACTGTGAATTGGCTGGGGGTGGATTAAGTGCTGATGCACATCATATTACTGCTCCGCATCCAGATGGTATAGGAGCTACTAATGTAATGACAACTTGTCTAGATGATGCTCACATGAAACCTGAGGAAATAGACTATGTGAATGTTCATGGTACAAGTACACCGTTAGGTGATATAGCAGAAACTAAAGCTATACTCAAAGTGTTCGGTGGGCATGCGTACAAGCTTAACATTTCTTCTACCAAATCCATGACAGGCCATCTTTTGGGAGCAGCTGGAGCCATTGAATCTATAGCTTGCATAATGGCAATTCAAGATCAAGTAATTCCTCCTACCATTAATCATACTACCGAGGACGAAAACTTAGATAACAGACTGAATTTCACTTTAAACAAGGCAGAGAAACGTACAGTGAATGCTGCTTTAACCAACACATTTGGTTTTGGAGGTCATAATACTTCTGCCATTTTTAAAAAGTACGCTGAGTAGTAAGCGTTGCCCTAGTAGTAAGTGCTCTTTAAAAGAAATAAAAAAACAGAAGCACAAAGAAAACTAACAGTTTTCCTAAAGGCTGCTCTGGGAATAAAACCCAAGCATCTTAGAGTTTACGAAACCGCGTTTACTCATAGCTCTATCTTGGCTAAAAGCAAAGAGTTTCCAGAGAGCAATGAGCGTTTAGAGTTTTTGGGAGATGCAATTTTGGATTCCATCATTGCTACGCAGCTTTATAAGAATTACCCGTCTTTTACTGAAGGTGAACTGACCAAGCAGAAAGCTAAAATCGTAAGCAGAAAGACCTTAAATCAGGTCGCTCTTGAGTTAGGTCTAGAGGATCACTTGGTTCATTCTGTTAACTCTGACGCCAGAGATACTTCATTGTTAGGAAACGCGCTGGAAGCTCTGATAGGTGCTGTTTATTTAGATCAAGGGCATTTAAAGTCCCAGCAAGTTGTGCTGCGTATTTTCCATGATGAATTAGTTGGGAACATAATTAATGAACAAAAAGACCATAAAAGTTTACTCCATGAGTGGGGTCAACAACATAGAAAAGAAATTAAATTTAAGACCATAGATCAGTTTTATGAGGAAGGCAGAAGTAAATACACAGTGGAGGTATCTATAGATGGAAAAGTAGAGGGAAGAGGCGTGGCTTTTTCTAAGAAAAGAGCTCAGAAACTAGCAGCTGCCGAAGCGTATCAAGAGATTTTTGAAAACAGTAATTAACACGTGGCTAAATTCAGCTTAGACATAGAAGTAGATTATGATTTTAAGCTTATAGCTATCAGTTCAAACCATAAAACTCACACGGTTAGCTGGGTTATAAATAAGGCGCTTGAGCTAAGTCTGTCATTATCAGACACCCATGTGCTAAAGTCAAATAAGGCAGAGGTAAGTTTTAAGAAATATAACTCCTCTAAGGGAGGTTTTTATTTTACTTTGCTGCGCAATAAAAATCAGAACCATAGATTATTACCGGAATTATCTACAGTAGATTATCTCCTAAAGTTCTATGATGATGAAAGTCCTTTCTCGGATGAAGAGATAGTGACCAAGTTGAGGAAATCGAAAGAAATACAGGCCGTGTACAGCTTAGACGTCAATAGACTTAAATCTAAGCAGGTTTTAATTTTTGATTAAAGAATGAAAAAGACGAAAATAGTAGCTACCATAGGGCCAGCTTCTTCTTCTAAAGAAGAGCTAGAGAGAATGATTAACGCAGGAATGAACGTAGCCAGGCTTAATTTTTCCCATGGTGAGCATAAAAAATATGGTGAAATAGTAGAAACCATAAGAGCGTTAGACGCTAAGCTGAATAGGCATACAGCTATTTTAGCGGATCTACAGGGGCCTAAGATTAGAACCGATGTAATGGCTGGAGATGGAGCTGACCTGAAAACAGGCAGTGAGGTGATCATAACTACTAAAGAGGTAGAGGGAAATGATCAGATGTTCAGTACGAACTACCAGAACTTCGCTAAAGACGTTAAATCAGGAGAGAAAATCCTCCTAGATGATGGAAAAATCCATTTAGAAGTAATTTCTACTAATGGCAAGGATAAAGTAACGGCTAGAATTACACATGGAGGTGTATTAACCTCTAGGAAAGGAATCAATCTTCCTAATACAGCTATTTCTCTTCCATGTTTAACACCTAAAGACTTAAAGGACTTAGATTATGCCCTAAGTCAAGATGTAGATTGGATAGGATTGTCCTTCGTGAGGAATGCTTCAGACATTAGGGAATTAAGAGAAATTATCCAGAAACAAGAGAAACACGCTAGAATAGTAGCTAAAATTGAGAAACCAGAAGCGGTTACGGACATAGAGAACATCATTAAAGAAACGGACGCTATCATGGTGGCTAGAGGAGACTTAGGGGTTGAGATTCCTATGCAGAATGTGCCTCTTGTACAGAAAATGCTTGCTAAAAAGTGCATTAAAAGCGCTAAACCATGTATAGTAGCTACTCAGATGATGGAAAGTATGATAGACAACATCACACCTACCAGAGCTGAGGTAAATGATGTGGCTAATGCGGTTATGGATGGGGCTGATGCTGTTATGCTAAGTGGAGAGACTAGTGTGGGTAATCATCCACACCTGGTAATTCAGGCTATGACTAGCATCATAGAACAAGCTGAAACTAATGAATCAGTGTACCACCATGAAGAAGCTCCTGTAAAAAGTGAAGAAGCTCGTTATATTACTGATTCAGTGTGCTATAATGCTTGTAGATTAGGAAAGAGAGTAGGAGCTGAAGCTATTATTACCATGTCTCACTCGGGATACACAGGCTTTAAAGTAGCTTCTCAACGTCCTAATTCTCATGTCTTCGTGTTTACGGGAAACAGAAAGATTCTTTCTTTGATGAGCTTAGTATGGGGTGTTCAGGCTTTCTACTATAATAAAATGGTAAGTACTGATCATACTATAGCTGATATCAAATACATGCTTAAGAAAGGTGATTTGATTCAAGAAGGAGATTTCATTATAAACATAGCCAGCATGCCTATAGCAGAAATGGGTATGTCTAATATGGTAAAACTCAGTAAGGCATAGAGCTTAGGTTCTAAGCCCTGCCTTAATTAGTTTATCTTTTCCAAGCTAGAGTTGAACGTCTATTCAATTGGTGAATAGCTGCGGTGCAATCGGCATCTTCACAGATTTCAGCCAATTGTGTTTCACCTTGCCAATCTATCTCTATTCTATCAGCATTTATTCCTAATTTAATTAGGTATTCCTTAGCTTCTTTAGCTCTTCTCTCAGATAAAAGCTCATTATAGCTATTAGAACCTCTTTTATCCGTATGAGCTACTATAACTAGAGTTTCAGCGTTATTATTCATTAACTCATACACTCTATCAAGCGTTTCTTGAGCGTCTTGTCTAATATTAGACTTATCGAAATCATAGTAAATGTTCTCTAAACCTGCTATTAGCTCAGCCGAAGATGAGGACGATGAAGCCCCTGCTGAAGCATCTGCGGTGTTTTTGTTCGATGTAGATGCTAAAGTTGAATTATTGCTTGTAATTTCTCCAGCTAAGGCAAAAGTGGCTCTCCTGTTCAATCTGTGCGCTGATTCTGCACATTCTGTGTCATTAGCACAGTGATTTGCTAGTTGGTCTTCTCCATACCATCCAAGCTTAAGCCTTTCTTCTTCTATCCCTCTAGCAGAAAGGTATGACCTTACGGCAATAGCTCTGTCTCCTGATAAAACGTAGTTGTAAGAATTACTTCCTCTAGCATCTGTATGCGCTGAAACATATACGTCTAATGAAGGATTAGCTACCATAAATGAAGCTATTTCATCTAGTGTTTCTCTTTCCTCAGAATTAATGTGACTCTTATCGAAGTCAAAGTAGATGTTTTCAAGGTTGAATTTCCTCAAAAGACCTTTTATATCATCGTTTTCAGTTAAAACGTAATCGCTTACGTCTTCTTTTCTAAGCTTTTCTGGTAGTGCGCTTGCGTTGTATTCAGCTATCTCCACTTTCGGGCTTGTTAATTCGCCCATTCCAAGTGCCATTTTCTCAACGTTTGTTAAGTTTTTAGCTAAAACTGGATTGTTTTTGTAGGTGTTTACCCATTCGCTAGCTGGTTTAGACGCTAAATCTGTGTTTTGCAACGCTTCTAGCTCTTTTCTCTGAACTTCAGTAAGATTTTCCTTTTCTAACTGAGTATTTACCCAGGTCAGAGCTGACATTTCACCATTTGATAGGTCACCTATACCAAGTGCTTTCTTCTCTACTGAAGATAGTTCTTTACTTAGTTCAGGAG
>CAZTVP010000125.1:0-6694 GCA_964616995.1 uncultured Comamonadaceae bacterium | reverse complement strand
GGAGGCGAAGCACAGCGGGTAAAGCTTTCTACCGAACTCAGTAAAAAAGGCACGGGAAGCACTTTTTACATTTTAGATGAACCTACCACAGGACTTCATTTTGAAGACGTTAAAATGCTCCTAGACGTCCTAAATAGATTAGTAGATCAAGGAAACACTGTCCTAGTGGTAGAACACAATATGGACGTTATAAAAGTATCCGACCATATCATAGATCTTGGGCCAGAAGGTGGTGAAGGCGGTGGTTCTATCGTAGCTCAAGGGACTCCAGAGCAAATTATTAAAGAGAAGAAAAGCTACACAGGCAAATTTCTAAAAGCCGAACTTTAATCTAAGGTATTACACCATTTAAAACGGGCTTTTCATTTTCTTAAAAGAATTAGCTTTGATTCTTTTAAAAATTAGATACAAGTGCCCAAATTTAGTCTTAAGTCTGATGAATCAGTAGCAGAAATATTATTTGAAAATAACATTACGTTAGCCATCAGCACTTACCAAGCAGGAAGGGTTATACTATTAAGTTCGCGAAATGGAAAAACCATTACACAGGTTCCTTTTCCTTCCAAAAAGCCTATGGGAATAGCTGCAGAACAGGATAGACTGGCAGTAGCACTTTTAGATAATGTTCAAGTTTATTCTAGAATTCTTAAGGAACGCGGTGCAAAACCTGAAGGTTTAGAAAAATTTGATACCATTTACACCCCTAGAGCTACTTACATCACAGGAAAATTAGACCTTCATGATTTAGAATTCGGTAAAGGAGGTCTCTGGGCGGTGAATACGAGGTTCAGCTGCCTCTGCACTTTTGATGAGGTAAACAGTTTTAAACCCGTATGGAAACCGCACTTTATAACTGCATTAGCTGGAACTGACAAGTGCCACTTGAACGGCTTAGCTATGAAAGATGGATTGCCATCAATAGTTACTGCACTAGGTACAGGAGACAAAGGAGGAAGTTGGCGAGAAAACATCATCTCAGGAGGAGTACTGATAGATGTGAATGAAAATAAAATACTCCTTGATGGACTAGCCATGCCTCACTCTCCAAGAATGATTAACGGTGATCTTTACTTTCTTCAATCTGCCGTAGGCAAGCTTATGAAGTATGACCTTAAAGCTGGAACTTCAGAATGTGTACTAGAAATAAATGCCTTTCTAAGAGGATTATCATTCTTTAAAAATTTTCTTTTCGTAGGGATTTCTATGGCTAGGAAATCCAGCAAAACTTTTAATAAACTACCAGTTACTGATTTAAGAAAACATGCAGGAATTTTAGTTTACGACCTAGAAAAAGGAAAAGCTCTAGGTGAAATAAAATATGAAGAAACCGTAGAAGAAATATTCGATGTTAAGGTAATTCCTGAAATGAGTCATGGGGCACTCTTGCCTTTCATAGATAAAAGAAGTTTTCAGAATGTTACCATTAAAGGAACCACGTTCTGGCAGTCTGAACAAGAATAGATTTTTATCTATATTTGGTTAAAATATTTATAAAATGACAATCAAACCAACTAAAAACTTACTACTCCTAGCGGTGGTAGTAACTATGCTAAACTTTCAGAGCTGTTCTAAGTATGAAGATGGAAAATTCAGCTTAAGGTCTAAAACTAACAGATTGGTAGGAGAATGGGAAGTGGTAGATATTCAAGGTTCGGATTTAGATAACACTGAAATTACATTTGATTTTGAGAAGGAAGGAGACTTTGACTTGACCGCAGAATATAGCTACTACGGATATTCCTACACCTACTCTCAAAGCGGTGACTGGAGCTTTGAGGACAATAAAGAAACTTTAGAAATACAACTAGATGGAGACGATGCCATTGAGTTTGAAATTAAAAGACTTACGAATTCAGAATTAGTCCTAGAAGACGAGTATGGAGACGAGTGGGAATTAGAAAAATTATAATCTCGAGTACTTATTTATTCGAAAATGAAGCCGTTCATTCCTGAGCGGCTTTTTTTATCTCCAAAAAAAGCTAAATCTAACATCTGATTTTCGTTAAGGTAAATTATCCTTCTTACATTGTCTGAAAAATAGACAATGAACTCACACGAAATAGATTACACTATCCACGGAGACGATATGCAAATCGTATGCGTGGAACTAGACCCACAAGAAACTGTGATAGCCGAAGCAGGAACCATGAACTGGATGGATAGAGACATCAAGTTCGAAGCTAAAATGGGAGATGGTTCTCAGCCTAATAAAGGAATGCTCGGAAAACTGTTGGATGTAGGAAAGAGAGTTCTCACGGGCGAGTCTATCTTCCTTACACATTTCACTAATGAAGGCGTGGGAAAGAAAGAAGTCAGCTTTGCAGCTCCTTATCCCGGAAAGATAATCCCACTGGATTTAGGAGCTATCGGTGGCGAAATTATCTGCCAGAAAGATTCTTTTCTTTGCGCAGCTAAAGGAACAGAAGTGACCATAGCACTTCATAAAAAATTAGGCTCAGGGTTCTTCGGTGGTGAAGGTTTTATACTTCAAAAATTACGAGGTGATGGGCTGGCTTTCTTACATGCTGGAGGAACTATCGTGAAAAGAGAACTCACCGGTCAAACTTTACTTATAGACACGGGATGCATCGTAGGATTCACTCCTGGATTGGACTACAACATAGAGCGCGTGGGAAGTTTGAAATCTATGTTCTTCGGAGGAGAGGGAATGTTCTTAGCTACTATTAAAGGTACAGGTTCTGTTTACCTTCAGAGTCTGCCATTCTCTAGATTAGCAGACAGAATAGTGAAACACTCACCTAAGATGGGAGGAAGTTCTAAAGGTGAAGGCTCACTGCTAGGCGGTATAGGCCGGTTGTTAGATGGTGACAATGGATAACTAGTAATTTTTACCGTGTCATAGTGGACTGAGTGAATATCTTAGCATTATGAAAATCTGGTTCGGTATTTTTCTCTTTTGCTTTGGTTTTTTTAGCTGCGCAATAGACCATTCTTCCGTTAACTCCTCTTCTACCAAAGAAGGAACTTATGGATTAGAGATTAAAGAAATGTCTGATCCAGAATATCCTGATAATCCAGATATAGGGTTCAGAGCCAGTGATTATGACTTTGATTATTTTAAATCTGGGAGGGTGCTGCGCAATGGAGAAAATGCTTTTGACCTAGAGCTCATTTCTCTGAATGAAGACACTTTACATCTAAAAAATTTAGATATCAAAAACTGGCTTCCAACCGTTCCGAATGCTTTAAAAAAAGACGAATACCTTACCAAGCTTGCGCTCATTAACCAAGAATGGAATAGGAATCAAGTCAAATTCAAAGAAGACGAATTCTACTCTTCTACTCCTAAAATCACCCGACTAGATGTAGCAAGGAACTGTTTGAATTCAGAACTGTGGGAAGTTATTCCTTATATACAAGAAAACATACTCCGAACTGTCACTTCTTCTAAAGCTGTAAACTACTCTGATTTAAGTGATTCTCCTTATCCTCTAGCTGGCGCCAGACTCAAGAAGAAAAAAGAAATAATCCATCCTGATTCTTTCCAAACCATGAGAGATTTACAGTCGGATAGTACTACACTGGCCACGTTTTCTCCTCCCGGATTTTACAATAGAAATGACCCTAGAAAAACGAAACTCGGCAGATTTAAACAGCTCGATTCAGTCATAGTCAATACGACAGATTCTAAAATGAGCACTGGCCTTTTCACAGAACTGAAGCTCTTCTTCTCAGATGCTGAAAGAAAAACCGTTCTAACTATTGGTGGATTGAAAACAAGCGATTTTCCCGTTTTAGCAGAAGAAGAAGCCAATGCTGGATGGAAAAATTCCATGGGATTCGGGAATCATACATTTTATGAGGACTTTACTACTCATAAAGAAGTAAATGCTGCGCAAAATCCTTACTACGCCTATCTATCAGATGAAAATGGAAACTGGTTAGACAGCCATCTGATAGGAATAGATGGCCCTATTTTTCATTTAGACATTGAAGGTTCTTCTGTGCTTCATCTATGGCTACTGAGTTTTGAAAGACATGCTTTGGTGGGGCATTATACTTTAGAGCTTCCTTAATTCAACCTCTTCTCTAAATCTTCCGCACTGTTTTTTCTATCCTTCTTAGACTTTACGTCTTTATTTCCGAAGTTATAACTTAGATAGAGCTGAACTGTTCTACTGTCGCTACCTCCAGTTCCTCTGGTTCTTAGGCCTGGGAACTCTAAATCTGCTCTCCAAGGCTGAGTGTAGAACATATCGTTAAACGAAACTTTAGCTGTTAGCCTGTCCCATTTCTTCTGGATGGCAGAGCTCATAGAACCTATACTTTTAGTACGGTAAGTTCCACCCCAAATAGATGGACTGCTGTACCAGCCATTTAACTGAAACTCCACTGACTCAGAAATACTCCAAGTCCCCTGAGCGAATCCACCGTAGGTAAACTGGTCAATATTGATAAAACTTGGGTCAGTTCCAGTGAAGTCGCTATAGTTAGCCCATAAGTTGGCATAAAAGTTCAGTTTCTTTTTGATAGAGAATGGATAAGAAACACTAAAGTTATAGACTTCTTGAGTGGCTACATTTCTGCTTTGCAAAAACGTTCTATCCTCATCTAACACTTCCGTTATTTGAGCGAAGAAATCACTCACTCTAGAATAACTTAGACTTGTGGTTAGGACGTACTTATAGGTGTTAGTAATCTTAATGTTATCTGTGTACTGTGGTTGTAAGAATGGATTTCCACGCATGAAACTTAGTTCGTTCAGCTGAAACTCAAATGGATTTAAGTTCTGGTAACTTGGTCTCTGAATTCTACGGCTATAAACAAGCGACCAAGTAGAAGTATAACTAGGTGTGTAAGTCAATCCTCCTGAAGGAAACCAGTTTCCATAAGTTCTGGCTACGGTAGTATCTTGGTCTGAAAGTGCCGTCAAGTCTCCTTTAGAATCGGTGTATTCATAACGAAGTCCTCCTTGGAATTTCCACTTGTCGTTAAGCGGTCTGTTGTAATTCAAATATCCTGCATAAATGGCTTCATCATACACAAACTGATTGGTTCTATTGGTGTCTATTATGGACTGCTCATCTATCACATTGAACACATTAAAATCATTATCTGTACTTACTAGACTGTACTTTGCTCCTACTGCTAGTGTAGCTTTTTTCAATCGCTTTTCATAGTCGGCTTGTCCTACATAAATGTCTATGTCTATAGGAGTCACTTGCTCCGTAGCATTCAGTCCAATTACTTGACCTGAAGGTAGCGAATATTCATTGCGCAGCAGATTTTCACTCTCTTGTGTAAAACCTCCATAGTTCACATCTACGGTAAAATTATTTCCTAATGTATCCTTGAAGTTGTAGTAAACATTAGAGTACAAGTTATTTGAATTTTTGAAAGCATCTGTAGTAGCTATCAATGTGCTGTCTATAATTCCTGATGCTGCATCACTTATAGGTGTGTCGTTATTTGTGAGCGATTCTTGGTCGGTAAGATTTAACCTAAAACCTCCACCAATAGTGTGTTTTTCTGCCAAGTCGTAGTCCACATTAAATCTGAAGTTATTATTAAAATCATCATTTACAGTTCCCGTATATGAATCAAATAACTTCCCATTCTGGAATCTTAAAAAATCAAAGAAATAAAGACTCTCGCCTAAGTAATTGGAGTAGTTTCCTGAAAGTGTCAGCTTTTTAGTTCTAGTAGTAAAACCGACTTGACTATTCCCTCTGGCGTATTGTCCGTACGTTCCAGTAGCAGAGGCAAAACCATTGGTTCCAAGTCCTTTCTGTCTTTTTAGAATGATATTGATTATTCCAGCATTTCCTGCGGCATCGTACTTTGAGCTTGGCTGTGTTATGATTTCTATTTTTTCTATTTCATCCGCTTGTAATGAAAGTAAAAATGCTTCCAACTCTTCACCGCTCAGGTAGCTTTGTCTATCATCTATATAAACGATAACACCAGCTTTACCTTCCACCATAATGTTATTCTCATTGTCTATTTGAACACCCGGAGCCATGCGGAGAACTTCTAGCGCATTATTTCCAGAAGAGGATAAATTCTGCTCTACGTTAAAAACTGTTCTGTCTGGTTCTACTTCTATGAGTGGAATTTCTCCTATAACCACAGCATCTGTCAGCTCCTCGGTCATTTCTTTTAGTACTAGCTTTCCAAGTTCTTTGTTTTCACCTTCCATAGTTACTTCTTGAGAAAACGGTTCGAATCCTACCAAGCTTAAATACACCGTGTAAGTCCCGTCAGAAAGAGCATTCACTCTGAACTTTCCTTCACCATCTGTAACAGCAGACTTGACTAGGTTGCCTTCAGCATTATTGACAATGACATTCACGTAAGGCAGTCCTTCTTCTGACTGATTTACCACTTCACCAGACAAGTTCTGAGAAAAAGAGCTAAATGAAAAAAAGACTAGAGAAAAACAAAGCACAAGCTTTGCGGTAGAGTAAAATAGGTTGTTCATAAGAGTTGTGTTGACTACGGCAAATGTAGAATCACTCTCAATAATCCAAGACCAAACTCTTGTTATAGTTTCTTAAAGGTTGTTATCTCCTAAAACTCAACGATAGAACTAGCATGCCCATCTAATATCTTCACTGAACCTTCATCTACCACTTTTCTAGCATTTTCATCTACCAGATTTCCTATTCCTGAAAGCTTTGGTTTGTTGTACATTACGTTTACCTTCAAATAGTTGAGCACATTAGTAAACTGG
>CAZTVP010000124.1:0-6737 GCA_964616995.1 uncultured Comamonadaceae bacterium | reverse complement strand
TGCTCGTCATAAGGAACTACTTTTTCTGGCATCACCTCAAAGCATTTGTCCAGCACTGCTATGGCTTTGTCTTGTTGGCCTTCCTCAGTGAGTGCATCAGCTAGATTAGCGAACTGCATTCTCAGGTTAGAAACCATTCTGAGGTTGTTCTCATCCAAGTAGATATTCATTGTAGTATCCTGCATATTTCCCCACCTGAATTTTTCCATGACGTTCGAGTACATGGCATCAGTGTTAACCCTTCCTACTTGTAGCGGGTTTTTAGGTCTGGTTTGAATAGGAACTAAACGGTAGGCTAATCCTTCTAGTTGGAAGTATTCTTCTAGACCGTTAAATGCATCCTGACCTATGGTACTGGCAAAGTATATAGGTCGTTCCCAGTTGTTATTTCTAATAATGTCATACACAAGAATGCTGTTTTTCAATAGCTTTCCGCTTCTCTGCCATCTCAACTCTGGAACTATTAAATGAGCATTTTCCGGTGAAACTACACCTTTGTTCACTACATCCGCACTGTCTATGGTGAGCTTCCATTTGTCTGAAGGGAAGAATGGGTCTTGCCCACTTCTAGCAAATCCTTCGTCATTTAAGAAGAATTGGAAGGCATCTTCGAGCTCTACATAATCTTCAGATGGATTCATTTCAGCAAAGTCTCTAGTTCCTTGTCTGTACTGTTCTTCAGTTAAACCGATAGGAACTGGAGCTCCGTCATACGCTTGACGTTTCATCTGGTCTGCATACCAGTCAGTCTGAAGCAGCGAAAGGTTAACTACTCTCACATCTGTACGGATTCCTTCTACTTCCTGTGCATACCAAAGCGGGAACGTGTCGTTATCTCCATTGGTAAATACTATGGCATTAGGCTCTAAAGACATTAAATAATTCTGCGCAAAGTCAACTCCTGTTCTCCTACCAGCTCTGCTGTGGTCGTCCCATCCATCTTTCATCATCAAGAACGGTGCAGAAAGACCGATGACAGCACATATAATGGCTTTTTGGTTGAGGTTGTTGATGGGTTGAACTCCCTTTTGCAACGCTACTAACACCAATGCAGTAATTCCACCCATAAATAGAATGCATAGTGACGTAAAGTGGTCTTGACCAGCCACTTGTTCCATTATATAAAGAATTAAGCCTATTCCAATGCCTGTTCCAGCAGATAGACCTAGCTCTTTTTGGGTCATTCTTGTGGCAGCATAGTAAAGTCCCATTACTGCCATTCCTATCCAAATAGCAAAGGCATAAAACGAGCCAACATAAGCATAATCACGTTCACGTGGCTGGAAAGGGTCTTGATTCAGATAAACTACTATGGCTAAACCAGTGAGCAAGAACAATAGCATGGTTACTGTAAAGTCTTTAGGAGCTTTCACTAGATGAAATACTAGACCGATCAGTCCTAGTAAAAATGGAATCAAGAAGAATTTATTTAATCCTCTATTCTCTTGCATGTGAGAGGTCAGCATGTCTCTATTTCCTAGCTTTTCTTTGTCTATGAAATCCAGACCGGTAAGCCAGTTACCATCTAAGATATCACCATGTCCTTGAATATCATTCTGTTTACCAGAGTAATTCCACATGAAGTACCTCCAGTACATCCATCCGATTTGATAATCCGTAAAGAACCTCATATTCTCACCTTGGCTAGGCATGAGTTTCTCGGCTTTTCTTTTAAGCTGACGGTATTTCCCATTAAAGTCAGCCCTAGCCTGTTTATAACCTGCTTCATCTCCTCTTACTGCGAAATAATTGATGGCAGCTAATGCTCTGTTCAATTCGGCCTCTACCTGCTTGAATTGTTTTTCTTCTTCGGCTACTTTAGGTCTTTTCTTAGGGTCATTCCACCCTTTCCAGTTTGACCATTCTTTATAGGCTTCTATGTCTCTAGCATCTGTACTATGCATCCTTGGTAGAAATGCGGTGAGCTCATCTACATAGTTATAACCGTCTATGGCTTCTGAACTGATGTACTCTTCTACATAAACTAAGTCCTGTTTAGAATTTGCTTCTATATATTCCTCTGCCTGAAATCCGAATTTATACGACTTCACTAATTTACCCTTGGCATCCTTTACACTGTATGATTTTACATAGTTATTGGACTTTCCAGAGTAAGGGTCATCATAATTTATAGGCGTGTTCCAGTACTGTCCGCTTAGTAATGGTCTAGAACCATACTGCTCACGATTTAGATAAGAGAGAAGCGTAAATACATTCTCAGGATTATTCTCATCCATAGGTGGATTGGCCGCACTTCTAATCACCACCAGCGCGAATGTAGAGTAGCCTATCAGCACCATCATGGTAGAAAGTACAGCGGTGTTTACTATAGGCCAGTTTTGCTTCTTACTCAGAAATAATAATCCAGCTATAACTGCCACTAAGGTGATTCCATAAGCTAGGACTCCAGAGTTAAAAGAAAGCCCCATATCGTTCACAGCATAAAGCTCAAATTTACTAGCGAGCTTCACAGTACCTGGAATAATAACAGACTGAATAAATCCAAGAACCACTAAAGAAACCAATCCTGTAACTGCCAAACCGCCTATGGTCACTTTATGTCTTTTGAAATAATACACAAAGGCGATGGCTGGGATAGCCAGTAAGTTCAAGAGGTGAACACCTATGGATAATCCCATTAGGTAAGCTATGAGAACTAGCCATCTAAATCCTCCACCGGTGTCACTCATGCTTTCCCATTTCAGGATAGCCCAGAAAACCACCGCTGTGAATAAAGAAGACATGGCATATACCTCGCCCTCTACGGCACTGAACCAGAATGAATCACTGAAAGTATAAGCTAGCGCTCCTACAGCACCACTTCCTAAAACAGCCCAAATAGTTCCTTGTTCTAAAGACTCGCCATAGATTCTATGTGCCGCTTTTTTAGCAAAGTGTGTGATACTCCAAAACAGAAATAGAATAGTAAATGAACTACAGAAAGCCGAGAGCCCATTCATGGCCATGGCCACATTCTCTGGTCCAAACCACATAGCAAAAAACCTAGCGAATAGCATGAAGAATGGAGCACCTGGAGGGTGTCCGACTTGTAATTTATACGCTGAAGAAATAAACTCTCCACAATCCCAAAAACTAGTAGTAGGCTCTATGGTCAGCAGGTAAACTATGGTAGCTATTAGCCAGATAACCCAGCCTGTGTACACGTTTAATTTATGATAGGATATGTTCATTTGTTCTCTTTAAGTACAACGGGCGAATTTATGAAATTTATACTGTGACTGACCCTGATTTTGCACCGCATTACTACTATTCAGAGGTTAAGGATTGTGAATAATTCTAAAGCAGATATTTTATTATCTTCATCCTTCATGAAAGACCTAAAATATTTAGCCAGTTTTATTATCCCAGTTCTAGTTTTCTTAGGGCTGAGTTTAGGCGGAGTTTACACTTACATGGGAGTGGGATTCGCGTTCGTTTTAATTCCTCTTTTAGAACCTGTTTTTCCTAGTAGCAGGGAGAATTTAGATGAAAATGAGAGAGATGCTAAACTCAGTAATCGGTTTTTTGATTGGCTATTATACTTAAATGTTCCCATAGTTTATGCAGCTGTTTTTCTATTGGCTAATTGGATTTATACAGGAGGATATGAAACGTATGAGCTGACTGGGAATTTACTTTCTGTGGGCACACTTTTAGGCGCGAATGGAATAAATGTAGCTCATGAATTAGGGCATAGGTTCAATCGTTTTGAGAATGTGTTAGCACAGGCTTTACTGCTTCCGAGTTTTTATATGCACTTTTTCATAGAGCATAATCTAGGTCATCATAAATATGTAGCTACTCCTGAAGATCCAGCTACGGCTAGGTTCAGAGAGAATGTTTATTTGTTTTGGGTGAGGTCAGCAGCTACATCATATACACATGCTTGGAAGCTAGAAGCTAACCGGCTAGAGAGAGCCAAGCAGAAGTTTTGGAGTTCTTCCAATAAGATGATTTGGTTCACTTTATTTCAGGTTTCTTATCTAGCGGCTGTCGCTTTGGTTTTTAGTCCGTGGGTGGCTCTTTTTACGATTTTAGTTGGTGTCATTGGTTTCCTTCTGTTGGAGACTATAAATTATATAGAGCATTATGGTCTGCTGCGCAACAAACTCAAGAATGACAGATACGAACGCGTTAGACCCAAGCACAGCTGGAATTCAAATCATGAACTTGGTAGAATAGTGTTGTATGAATTGACTAGGCATAGTGACCATCATTTCATCTCTAACAAAAAATACCAAGTGCTTGACCATCATGAAGATTCTCCTCAGCTGCCATTTGGTTATCCTACCAGCATGTTAATGGCTCTGGTTCCTCCGGTATGGTTCGGAGTTATGGATAAGAAGGTGGAGCAGTTGAATAAAGCCAAGTTATCTGTGGTCAAGAGTTAATCTTTTAGTATTTCTCCAAAGTCAGTTTTGAATAGAGCTATAGTTCTTTGTGAAGCCGCGCTTGAAAAACCCTTATTTTGTATCCATGATAAAATTTATGAAGAGATTAATCATAGGACTAATAGCTCTCATAGCTTTAGCCGTATTAATAGCATTTTTAACTGGTAATGGATATTTGGTTAAAGGGTTGATGTGCACTTATATGCGAGGATATACTACTGCGCATATTTATGACTTGCCTTATTTTGACGCTAGAGAAGTTCCAGCTGGAAATACCCAACCTTGGAAAGAAAGTCAGGCATTAAATCATTTAAAGTTGACTGAAGAAGAAGAAGCTATTCATCAGCTATATAGTTCTGCAGGGTTTTTAGTAATTGAAGATGACCAAATCATCTTTGAGCAGTACTGGGGAGACCATGGTGAGGATGTAATTTCCAATAGTTTTTCTATGGTAAAAAGTGTAACTGCGCTTCTTGTAGGAATAGCACATGATGAAGGACTTATCAAAGACTTGGACGAACCCGCATGTAATTACATACCCGAACTATGTTCGTATTCAGAGAAGAATAAAGAGGTTACCATAAGACATTTACTTCAGATGACAAGCACTATAGATTTCGATGAGCATTATGGAGACCCATTCGGGTTTATGGCAAGAGCTACTTATGGCAGCGACTTGGAAGAGGTGACTTATGACGGATTTGAAGCTCAGAAGGCTTCAGGTTCTGAATGGGAATACCTAGGAGGAAATACACTTCTACTCGGTTTTATAGTAGAGAATGTAACAGGAAAAACATTGAGCGAGTATATGGCCGAAAAGCTCTGGATACCGATGGGAGCAGAACATCCAGCTTTCTGGGCATTGGATGATGAAGGAGGAAAGGAAAAGAGCTACTGTTGTTTCAATGCTACGGTACGAGATTTTGCTCGACTGGGAAAGTTACTATTGCACCGCGGAAAATGGAAGGATAGACAGCTGGTAAGCGCTGAGTTTATAGATGAAATGGTGAGCCCATTAACTACACCTGATAAAACAGGAGAAGCAGCAGACCATTATGGTTATCAAATATGGCTAGACAATCAAGAAGGCCAGCAGGTAATAAATTACAGAGGAATGTTAGGTCAGTATATCACCGTTATTCCTGCTCGAAATTTAATAATGGTAAGAGTAGGACATGCAAGAGGACAAAGGGATAATCACTGTCCTGCGGATTTACATGACTGGATTAGGATGGCTAAGAGACTAGCAGACAAAGCATGAAAGAAGATATAGAAAGGCCTAAAGTCATAAATGTGGGTGTGGCTATGGTGAAGGAAAGAAATGAACTCCAAAACTGGGAGTGGAATGCATACATATTTAACCTCCGAGATGAGCCTATAGAAAATGTGTTGGTCTCGAGCAGAGGTTATGGAGTTCTAAATGGGCAAAAGAAAGATACTACCACGCTAAGACATTTCATTCCAGTAGTAAGTGCACTCGATTTTCAAAAGATAGAACCCGTTATGCCCGATGTTTTTGAGTTAAATAATGAGTATTGGGTCAGCTTTTATGTTGATGGAGTAATTCATGATAAGAAATTCGTCTTTGTTAAAGGAAGTGTTACAGAAAATAACATGATAGACATGCCATTCATGAACACGAAAGGTGTGATGATTAGGTAGTTATTCTAGTTTCTAATGTTAAATATTTTATAGGTTCCAGCCTTTGACACCAGTCTTATTTTGGGAAATAGGTGGCTATTTGGTTCTCTTAGACACCCTTTGTTTAATATTTGAGGGATTTTGTAAGACATGTAAGATTCCCCCTACATCTTCAGGAGAAATGTCCTACTTGTCTACTAAAATTGCCATATTAGTTTTCGATTGAAATATATTGAAAATCACATGTCTAAACGACTTATTCTAAATCTTGTCTTCTGTTTTTTCCTCGTATTAAATGCCAATGATAACTTCGGTCAAACTCGAAGTAATTCTTATCAAAAAGCGCCTGTAAAAGACACTCAGGTGTTTTTTACACATAGAGAAGCCATCGAAAAAGATGCTCTGGATAAGAATAATTCTGGAAATATAGAATTGGATCAGGAGTCAGAATTTCTTAGAGTCACAGAAATTCTAATGCCCTATCTCGGATACCTTGCAGATAGCTTGAGATATCCTCAAGAAATGAAGTTTGAAGATCGCCTTATGAAATCGGTGTTGTTTTATGATGTATTTCATGCGAGAGTGAATAGAGCTGGCAGTAGAGCTAAGCATGAGAACTTTCCTTTAGAAGAGTCTATCCACTATTTAGACGATGTTTTCCAGAAGCAGAGAGTAATAGATTATCTAGACTTTGAGCAGGAACTA
>CAZTVP010000123.1:4897-6750 GCA_964616995.1 uncultured Comamonadaceae bacterium | reverse complement strand
AGTCCAGTGCTAATTCCATCAGGCGTGTTAGGACAAGAAGCTGAGGTTTCTGCCGCAGGTACTATATCTACACCTAGCTCATCTCCTATATTAGGGAAAACACCACATCCAGATAAACCTAAAGCGTAGGTCCCATTAGTAGTAGTTCCCTGCCCGAAATTACATCCTGGTGAAAGAACGTCTTGAACTATTCCACACACAGAACTATTCGTGAGCGGACAGCCCAGCAGCACATTCCCGAAGATAATTACATCAGAACAGGGTGGAGCATTATTCTGATCCAGAATATCTATGGTTACCACTACTTCTAATACCGAAGCATTTTCTATTCCGCATGGAGGTTCAGGAATGGGGAAATTATGCAGGTAGCCTTCATTTACTACGGCTAAATTATTGTGTGCCCAGTCATTTCTGTCTGTAGCTATGAGCGCATCATCATTATCATAACATGTAGTAATGCTGTACTGCGCTTCTGAAGTTGTGGAATACAAGCTTCCTAACGCTAACAGCGTTACAACTAGAACTCGTCCTGCCCAATTATGATATGAAAATAGATTACAGATAGTGTCTTTTATACACTTACTAAATTAGTCTAAATATGGTTGCTAGGTGTGTGAAGAAAGTCAATTTTGCACCGCGTAAAAAAAGTCAGCCCATTCACTGAGCCGACTTCTTACATTCGGGTATTCTATTTAAAATAGAAAGTCTTAAAACTCTATATCAATTACCAAGTCAAATTCATCGTAAATGGCATTGTCTTTTAACTCACCAAAGAAGCTTTCAGATCCGTATTTTACGTCAAATTCAGAACGGTCTATCTTTAGGTTAGCAGTAGCCTTACTTCCATATACAGATGCATCAAAGGTGATTTCCTTAGTGATGTCTTTAATGGTTAAATCTGCAGTTACTTCGTAAGAGTTCTTGCCTGTGCTTTTTGCCTTTTTTATGGCCAGAGCAGCGGTAGGGAATGAACCTACGCTGAAGAAATCATCAGACTTTAAATGACCTTCTAACTGCCCAGCAGATTCACCTTCTAAATCTGTGCAAGCCAGAGTGGTTAAGTCTATGATGAAATCTCCTCCGGTTAATTCTTCACCGTCAAACATAAGTGAGCCAGACTTTAAGTCAACCGTTCCTTCGTGAGATCCGAGCACTTTGTACCCTTTCCACACTACTTTACTTTTTTTAACCGGTTTTTTCTCGCCATCTACGTCTAAAGTGAATGAGAATGTAAATGCCGCTATAGCCAATAAGCTGAATACTAAATTTTTCATTTCTTCTTTTTTTTGTTTTTAGTTACGGTGCAAATTTCAGCACACCTCTCACCACTACTCGTTAAACTAGATTAAAGAATGAATTATGAAAAGGTTGAGAAGTGATTTAGATCCGCTGCGCAAAACACTCTTACGTCACATCCAAATGTCACTTTAACTCTAGGAGCAAAGCCTTTCTTCCTGGAATAGTAATGGAAGAGGATAAACCGAAAGACTGCTCTGAAATCAAATCAAGAGCAGATTCAGAATCTTTGAACACTTCAGCATATCTTTCTAAGTTGATAGATTTCTCTTCTTTATTCAGATTGAATAGGCTAACTATGTTTTGCCCTTCATGGATTCTAGCCATTACGTAAATGTTCTCTTCGGGCACGTAGTGAATGGTTTTTCCACGTTGAAGAGGTGTTTTGCTCCGCCTTAAATTATTCAGTTTCTTAATTAATTCTAGAGTTTCTAACTCTGCTCTGCTGAGGTTTTCTCCCGTGAGCACGTTTACAGAATCACCAGCCCATCCTCCAGGTAAATCTTGTCTGATATATGAGTGGTCATGCTCATGCTCAGGGTCATTCATTAGAATTT
>CAZTVP010000123.1:0-4887 GCA_964616995.1 uncultured Comamonadaceae bacterium | reverse complement strand
CCGTAATACACCTGAGGAATGCCTCTCAACGTATAAAGGTGAATGAGCCCCATCTGAAACAGCTCAATATCTAGATTCACTTGATCGTAGAAACGCGCCATGTCATGATTATCTAAAAAAGTAATCAGATTCAGAGGGTCGGCATATAAAAAGTCTCGGGTGAGTGCTGCATACATTTTATAGATAGCATTTTTATCCGATTCTTCTGATTTTAAAGCATTGCTCACTTCCATCTGCATAGGAAAATCGAACACAGCGGGGAGACATGAATTGGTAGCCGGGTTTCCCTTTTGCCAGCGAGCCACCACTTCAGGTTCTACAGACCATTCTTCTCCTACCAGATTAAAGTTGGGGTATTCAGTCATGATTCTGCATGACCATGCTGTCATGAAATCAGGATCAGGATAGGAGTAAGTGTCTTGTCTAATTCCGCTTAAACCAGCGTATTCTATCCACCATATGGAATTCTGAATAATGTATTCAGCTAGTAATGGATTCTTCTGGTTCAGGTCAGGCATAGTGCTCACGAACCATCCATGTGAATGTCGTTTTTTATCTACCTCGGCAGCATAAGGATCCTGAAGTGTTTCTCTTTTATGCGTAGTAAATTCTGGACTTTCAGAAGAATGATGATACCAATCTGGAGAAGGCAAATCATTTGTCCACCAGTGATTTAAACCACAGTGATTAGCTATCTGATCCATAATGATTTTTATGCCTTTCTGGTTGGCCAGTTCTACTAGTTTCACGTAGTCTTCATTAGTTCCGTAGCGTTTATCCGTCTTGTAGTAATCTGTAGTGCTATATCCGTGATAGGAATAAGTTTCCATATCATTTTCTAACAGTGGATTAATCCATAATGCAGTAAAACCAAGCTCTGAGATGTAATCAAGCCCTTGAATGAGTCCAGCTATATCTCCTCCATGTCTTCCGCCAGGTAGATCCCTGTTCACCTTTTCTTTAAGTTCAGGGCTGGAATCATTTGTAGGATCACCATTTATAAATCTGTCAGGTGTAACCAAGTAAATGATGTCTTCATTAGAGAATCCTGGTCTATCACTTGAATCTGATTTACGCGCTTTGAATTCATAGTCAAATTTTTGCACGGTTTTTTTACCATCTTTCAGCCGAACAGATATGGTTTGAGCTTGAGCTCCATCATCTGCAGTTAGAGTAATAAAGAGGTAGTTTGGGTTAGCAGTGCGCTCGGTTTTAGTAATTTCTATTCCTTTATTTCCTTTCAATTCAGGTTTTAGTGCTGAAATCTCGGTGCCGTGCAGCATGAGTTGAACATCAGAGTTTTCCATTCCTACCCACCAGTTAGGTGGTTCTATATGTGAAAGTCCGCTGTCTTGTGCATTTAAACTTAGCAGTGAAATGCTTAGAACTAGAACGATTAATAATCTAAATTTCATCATTCTTGAAATGTATTTATAGTAAGGTCTTAAGATAAGAAAGTGCTGACTGAGCTAGGCTTTCCCATTCAGACTGATGTGCGTAAGGAACCTGAACCCATTCTTTCATAGGACGTCCTTTTCCTGAAGGGTCAAAGAGCTCTGCTCCCTCCATCTCCAAAGCTTTTGAATGCTCTGGAGAGGTTAGCTTAAATACCATACACTCCTTAAAGAAACATACAAATGCTTTTCCAGAGAATTTAAAGCACGGCTTCCCGAAAAGCTGACTTTTTTCGGCTTCTTGTATCTCAGTTCCTACGTGGTAGAAATATACTTCAGCTTCAGTCATGAGTTCATAATATCTTCTTGGTTGTTTATGCTTTCATCATGAACGGTTCTGAGGTAATTGGTAATAAACTCCTTACTCAGTCCATATTTATCAGCATTGTCTAATGCTTGTTTAAATATGATTCTCCAGCGTTCATCCTGTAAGATAGTTATTCCTTCTGATTTTTTAAACTCGCCTAAAGCTCTCACCACTTTCATTCGCTCCGAAAGGAGATTGAATAATTCGGTATCTAACTGGTCTATTTTACTTCTCCAGAGTTGAATAGCCTTTTCATATTCAGCTGTAGTCTTCTCTTTTTTCCTAAGGATAAGTTCAGAAATTAGCTCGGCATAGCGTTCAGGAGTAACTTGCTGCGCAGCGTCACTCCACGCTTCATCTGGAGTAATGTGAGATTCTATCATTAACCCATCAAAGCTTAAGTCCATAGCTTTCTGTGCTACACGTTGCAGCAGTTCTCTTTTCCCGCAGATATGGCTTGGGTCATTAATCAGTGGAATATCTGGATGCAGTCTTCTGAGTTCAATGGGAATCTGCCAGAGAGGTTTGTTTCGGTACTTGCTCTCGCTGTAATCTGAGAATCCCCTGTGGATAGCAGCTATGTTTTTTATCCCTGCTTTTTTAAATCTCTCTATACCACCTATCCAAAGTGCCAAGTCTGGATTTATGGGGTTTTTTATCATTATAGGAATATCTACACCTTTTACAGCATCTGCTATTTCCTGCACAGAAAAAGGATTTACAGTGGTACGAGCGCCTACCCATAATACATCCACTTCATTTTCTAAAGCGAGTTCTACATGCTTGGCATTGGCTACTTCAGTGCAGGTAGGAATTCCCGTTTCTTGCTTAGCTCTTAACAGCCATTTCAGACCGATTTCACCTACTCCTTCAAACGAGCCTGGGCTGGTTCTAGGCTTCCAAATTCCCGCTCTTAGAAGGTCTATTTTTCCAGTGGCAGATAAGCGAGTAGCGGTTTCCAGAACTTGTTCTTCAGTTTCAGCACTGCATGGACCCGTAATTAAGAATGGAGTTCTTTCTTCTGACTTTTGAAACAGCTTTAACACACTCATTTCAGTTGGATTTGAATTTATGCTTCGGCATTTTCTGCTATGAAACACATGCCGCCATCAGCCATGTGGCGTAGCAGAGGAGAACATCTGTAGCGGTCTTCTCTATAAGTGTCATAAAGATTATCAAGCATTTCTACGCATTCATCTATGCCTATTTCATCTGCCCATTCTAGCAGTCCTTTAGGATAATTCACACCTTTAGTCATGGCTAAGTCGATGTCTTCGGCTGAAGCTATGTTTAAGTAAAGTGCATCTGCGGCTTCATTTATAAGCATGATAACTATTCTATCTACTATGTACTGATGAAGTGATTCGCTGAGGACGATTTCTCTTTCCTCGGTAGGATTTTCATAATCGTAATAACCTCTACCAGATTTTCTTCCTAACCAGCCTGCTTCCGAATGCGCTTTTTGAGTGAAGCTCGGTCTATATCTTGGGTCATAATAAAATGCTTTAAACACAGATTCAGTTACAGCATAATTTACATCATTGCCTATGAAATCCATAAGTTCAAAAGGCCCCATTCTAAAACCTCCTATCTCTTTCATAGCATGGTCTATGGTAGCAAAACCTATTTCTCCCTGAGGAACTATTCCTTCTTCATAAATGCGGAGTGCTTCCCCATAAAATGGGCGCGCCACTCTATTTACGATGAATCCTGGAGTGTCTTTGGCCATAACGGTCACTTTTCCCCAAGAGTCTATTAGGTTTTTACTGGTGGTTATTGTGTTTTCATTGCTTTGCAACGCAGGAATAATCTCTACCAATGGCATGAGCGGAGCAGGATTAAAAAAGTGAATTCCTATCACTCGTTCTGGATGTTTACATGCTGAAGCTATGGCGCTTATGGATAAAGAAGAAGTATTAGAAGCTAGGATGCACTTATCACTCACTATTTTTTCTAACCATGAGAAAACTTCTTTTTTCACTTCTAGCTTTTCTACTATAGCTTCTATGACTATATCGCACGGCTCTAAATCATCTACAGATTCTGTGAAGTGAATATTTTGGATAATCTCCTTTGCTTGCTCAGGTGTTCTCTTTCCTTTAGAAACCAATTTCTCCATGAGAGAAGTTAGTTTATTGGATGCTTTTTCTAGTGCCTCAGCTTTATTATCGTTTACGTAAACCTTACAGCCGTTCTCAGCAGCTACTTGTGCTATGCCGCTTCCCATGGCTCCAGAGCCGATAATTCCTACAGTCATTCGTTTTTAATTTTTTGGCTAAAGTAGTTCCTTATGAGTTTTCAATTCTAGCTTTTTAATGTGAAGTTTTACAGTGAGAGCTATCTTGTTTTGGCATACATTTAGCTCCTATTCCAGCTCTAAAAATTGATGATATGAAATTAACGGCTTTTTTATGCGCATTATCTCTTCAGCTGCTGGCTGAACCAGTTACACCAGAACTGCTACAGCCTTATTCAGCCAATATGGAAACGTATGAGTTTTCTCCTACAGAACCTTCGGCTCCAGCAGGAATTTCTCACGCACCATTAGACATGATGCTTAAGAAGTATGTATCTGCTTCAGGTAATGTAAACTATGCTGGATTTAAAAATGACCCTACTTTAGGAAGGTATTTAGGGATTCTGGAAAGTGCTGACCCTAAGAGTATGTCCCGAGCTGAGCAAAAGGCATTTTGGATAAACGTCTATAACATTTATACCATCAAATTAATCATAGACAATTACCCGCTTAAAAGTATAAATGACATTGGCAGTCCCTGGGATAAGAAGTTCATTCGTATAGCTGGGAATAATTACAGCTTGAACCAAGTAGAAAATGAAATCTTAAGACCTCAGTTCAATGATGCTCGAGTACATTTCGCTATCAACTGTGCTTCTATTTCATGTCCTAAACTGCATAACAGAGCTTTTACGGCAGAGAACTTAGAGTCTAAGTTAGATAAGCTCACGAGAGAGTTTGTAAATGGAAAAATGAATGAACTGACAGCACAAAAGGTAATGGTATCCAAGATATTCGACTGGTATGCAGTAGATTTCGTAACAGACGGTTCTCTTATAGATTGGCTAAATAAATACGCAGATATAGAAATCAATCCAGATGCAGCCATC
>CAZTVP010000122.1:0-6774 GCA_964616995.1 uncultured Comamonadaceae bacterium | reverse complement strand
ATAAGTGATGCCTTTAAAAAGAGTAGGGTCAACTAGGCCTTCTAACTCAATTCCCACTCCTAAAATCCCGATTTTCAATTTACCTTTCCTTATAATGGTAAACGGTTTTACCAGTTGTTTAAGGTGATTTTCTATTACGTAATTACAGTTTACAAACTGAAAATCAGCGTTTTTCTTAGCATTTATTAAACCGTCTATTCCTCCGTCAAAGTCGTGGTTACCTAATGTAGCCACATCATAATGCATGTGGTTCATGAGTTTCATTTCTAGTTCTCCACCATAAAAATTGAAATAAGGAGTACCTTGGAAAATGTCTCCTGCATCTAATAGAATTACGTTTTTATGTAGTCTTCTGTAAGTATCTATTACTCCAGCTCTTTTTATTACTCCACCCTTACCAGCATATCTAGAATGTGAACTTTCAAAAGGATGAATGTGACTATGTGTATCATTCGTATGAAGGATAATAAGCTCTTCACTATCCTGATTCATAAGCTCAGCTGGACTTAAGAAAGGAAGTCCTGCCATCACTAGTGAACTGTTCTTTAGGAACTTTCTTCTGTTATTTAGTAATCCTTTCATCTAAGCTGGACTTTAGTGTTTTTCCTTCAAGCTGTTCTTCTTCAATATGCTCTATTATAAGGTCTCTGATTTTTAATCCTGTTTTCGTTTTGTTTATTGGATTGTCAAAGAAGTACATCTTATCTCCTCCATTGGCCAAATAATCAGAGGTAATTACTTGATAGGTGGTAGTGTTTTGCACCGCTTTACCTCCGATTAGTCCTTCTTCTGGCTTAGAAAGATTCAGCTGAAGATTAGAAACTGGCTCTCCGCCCGAGTTACTGAGATAGGAAAATATTTCCTTCACCTTATCAGCACTTAGCTCTACCGCCACGGCTTCATTGTCAAAAGGCATGAGCTCGTAGATATTTCCCACCGTGATATTTCCTTTAGGAAGTGCTCTTCTTAGACCGCCATGGTTTAGGAGACAAAAATCTGCTGGCTCATCTAATATTTCATTCACTTCCTCGAAAATGAGGTCGGCTACAAAATTGGAGAGAAGACCTTCTGGGCGGGCTTTGAACATCTCTACTTCTGAGGTGTTGAGTACGCGATTCATTTGTGCTTCCAGTCCTTCTGAATAAGGCTGAATCATGTCAACTAGACTGGCGTCTGTGTAAATCTGAGTACTGTCTAGAATATTATACTCGGTGGTAGTAGAAGAAGGGCTGTAAACACCGCGGCAGCCTAAAAAGACAGAAACCAATACCGAAAAAAGTACTCCCATTAATGCAGTTTTCTTCATCTGTAGCCAAATTTAGTTTTTATCTTTTGGCCGACTAAAAAAGCGAGTGAACTATGTATGAACATACTGTTAACATAAGGGTGAGATATGCTGAAACTGATAAGATGGGGTATGTTTATTATGGGAATTACGCCACGTATTTCGAGGTAGGAAGGGTAGAGCTGCTGAGGAGTAGAGGAGTAAGTTACCGTTCACTGGAAGACAAAGGAATTTTATTACCCGTAGTAAACCTTAACGTAAACTATCTTAAACCAGCACATTATGATGATGAGCTAACTTTAGTAACTCGTTTAGTAAAGTTAGCAGGAGTAAAAATCGTCTTCGAGTATGAGCTGAAAAGGAAAGAAGATGTGCTGTGCAAAGCGGAAACCACTCTTGTTTTCTTAGAAGAGTCCTCTGGAAAACCAGTAAGAATTCCTCAAGAGATTTTGGATGTACTGAGCGTTTCTAATTAGGAGCTAAAAGCTTATTCATCCTACTCTGTGATTTTTCCCAATTGTATTTTTCTTGGACGGACTCTGCCAAGGCTTCAGCCTTAGTTTGAATGTAATTTTTAGTGGTATTCCAATTCTTAACCAAGTCCTCTAGTTTTTCATACAATTCGTCTTCTGAGTCATAGAATAATTCTTCATCGGAGAAATGCTCTGGATACACTAGCCTTTTTGGCATTAGAGGATAAACCACTGCACTTACTGCTTCTAGCAGACTAATCCCGAAAAATTCTTGTTCACTAGTCACAGGAATAATGTGCGTTTGAGAGACTAATTCATGGTATTCTGATTTAGATTCAGCATAACCTATGTATGAAATATGATCTTTGAATTCTTCCTTTAGTTGGTCAAATTCCTCCGGATAGTTCCTTCCAGACTTGCCCGTAATGATGAGTTTGAAATCTAAGTTTTTGTCTTTTATGCGGTGCAATGCTTTTACAAATCCCTTCACATTCTTGTCCTCTTCCCAGCGATGATTCCAAAGGATAGTAGGTGTCTCATTATAGCGTTTGTCCTTAATTGGAGGAATAGAATAAATGCCTATGTGCCAAACATAAGATTTATCCTTAATGGTCTGAATTGATTCTAAATTCTTATGGTCGGGAAATTGGCTTAAAAAATCAGGAAGAGCTTCTATAAAACTACTTTTATGAAAATGAGAATTGAAAAAGACAGAGTCCACAGCTAGAGCTGAGGTGTAGTTAATGAACCCATAGTGGTTTTCTCTTCTTTTTTTTACGTCTTGGTCAGAACTATTCCATGGAAAAGTAATCTGATTCTCATGAAAGTAAAGATGGGTTTTTACTCTCGTCCAAGTTTTAGGTAGCAGTGATCTAAGTAGAGCAGCGTTACACATATCTGAAATGATAATGTGGTCTGGTTCTTTTTCATTTTTAATCTGTTCAGCCAATGATATAGCCGAAGCCTGCATTCTCCATTTGAAGTGTTTAGCAGGCAAGGCGAATAACTTCACCTCATGTTCACTGTTCTCTATGATTCCTTCACCCCAATAGCGGTGAGAGTCGTTTAAGTATGGTTCTAAAATGAAAATGACCATTAACACAAAGTTATGGTCATTTACGCTACATATTTTATACTCTTCTGAGGTTACTCTTTTTTATGTGCGAGGTCGGTCTTTTTAGCTACGCTGCTTATAAGAAGGTTCATACGAGTAGAAAGAAAATTAATGGTTTCTAACTCCTCTGTAAAGTTCATTTGGTCTGTTTCTTCATCAGATTTACTGGCTAAAATTGGTTCAGCAGATGAACCTTCAGCTTGCTTTTGTTCTTCTTCTAATAAGCCTAGGAAAGTCTGAAATGCTTGTTCGCTGTATTTCATATCCCAGAGAAGTGTTTTCTTCTTCTTATGAAAATTACACTTGGCCACAGGAAGTTTTGAATAGCTATCTGTTTGAGTGTATTCAAATTCCTTGAATAGCGTTATGTCTGTGTATAGTTCATATCCTTTTTGGATAAAAGCTATAGACATTCCGTAAGTGTTGATGTCCACAGTTTTAGGAATATAACCATTTTTAGAAAAAGTGATGGTGTATTCCATATCTGGTTGAAGAAAGATTTCATAATTGGATTCTTCTTCGGTATTAAAATCATCAAGTATTTGGCTGTTGTCTTTAATTGTTACTTGAACGCCTTGTAAGTCTTGAGGTGAATTAAAAACTTTAGCTCTTACTTTTTCAGTGGGAATATTCCCTTCTAAAATTTTTCCTTCGAATGTGACCTGTTCAGATTGAGAGAACGTAGGCAGATAGTAAAGAAATAAGATAGTTGTAAGTAACGCTATCTTTTTCATGGCATTGTTTTTTATTAGTTCAGCCCAGTTTACGTTTTCCTACAAGGTTAGGTTACGTTTTCCTACAAAAGAAAATTTAATTAGTTCGCTCAGGATGAGGAGCTTTAGCTGTAGAGTCGATTAGCTCTAGCTGCGGAGGAAGTAAGTCCTCTGGAATAAGCTTATCTAAGTCTGGCTGACCAGCTTCTATCCAGCAGCTGTACCATATACATCCTAAAGAATAAATAGCAGACCTAAATCTTCTTTCTACCATTCCATCCAGCATATTATGATACTCTGTACTAAATTCTCTTGAGTAAACTTCAGTAATCATAGTTCCTCTCTCTTCAAAACTCATTTTCTGGTCTTCAGGGAACTTCTTAGAAAGGTCTTTTTCAAATCTGAGGACACTGTCTAGTGCAAAATGGCTTGCTTCTATAATCTCCCAAATGAAATCTCTTCTATTAGGCACGTATTCTATTTCCTGAGTAAAAAGGTCATAATCTTCATAGAAGAGTTCTGGTAATCTACTTTCCCAAAATCCATGAATCCCATACTGACCAGTAATTTGGCCGTTATAGTTTTCTGTAGTATGAAGTGGAACGTGCGCGTCTCCTACATAATGACCTATGTCTGCTGAGAGTCTTAGAATCTTACGTGTATCTTCTGCTTTAAAAGCATCTATGAGCTTATATGTAAGCAGATTTAGATTCCAGGGGAGGATTCCATAGGCTTTTAGGGAATCTTCAGTGAACTTATCTACTGCATCATACCATTTTCTAGGCATAAGGTCGAATAAAGCCTGTGGGTCTGATATACTATCACCACCGAAGTGATCTAAATCTATATAATGCTTAGGAGCTTCATCTTTTACGCTGTGCCTTCTTTTATCTGCGTCTACAGAGTGTTCGGTGAGGTAGTCAGCATTTGCCTTATAAAAACCGAACATATCATCTGGTAGGGTGAATATAGCCAATCGGTTAATCTTTTTATGTGCAAAGAATCCCCATTCAGCGCATTTATGAACTGGCTGATTGAAGGAGAATGCAAATAGAAAAAATGCGGAAAACGTAAGAAGTACTACATACGTTTTCATGCTTTTAACACTGATTCTGTTACGTTAATAATACTATCTCCAGCTAGAACTGGAACCACAGAAAGATTATTAGGAGTTAAGCAGTATTTCACATCTTCATTTAAGTTCAGATTTCTTAATCTTCTTCTGTGTGAACTAGCTTTAAGGAAGCTAAACATATTTTCACGGGCGCTTCTGTAAATGAATTTAGCTGCTATGGTAGAATCTTCTTCTGCAAAGAACAATTGGCTGTCTATCAGCTGATCAGCTATGGCTCCTGCACAAATCGTATCTTCTAAATTGAATTTATCTTTCCAGCCTGAACCGAGTAGAACTACATTTTTTTTCTGCTCCATTAACCATGTGCATATAGCGTCTAGATTATTCAAACTGCCTATGGCTACGGTCTCTTTTTCTCTGGCTATGTTTATGGCCTTAGTTCCGTTAGTAGTGGTTAAGGCTATGGTTTTTCCGCTGAGTTCTGGATTTTTATAAGAGAGTGGAGAATTACCCATCTCGAATCCTTCTACTATCTGCCCGTTTCTTTCTGCAGCAGCTATTATTCCTTTCTCTTGGTAGGCTTTAGCCTCTTCAACAGAGCTCACAGGTATAATGGTAATATTGTTTTCTACCGCGGTGCAAATAGCACTTGTAGCTCTAAGAACATCAATAACCACGGCTATTTCATACTCGTTTTTATACAGATGCCACTGGCTAGGGGAGAAGCATACTTCCACTCGTTTCTTTTCCATACTCATGGTGTGAAGTTACGACTTTGGAAGGAAAGGAGGTCGAGTTACCACAGCTTTCACTTCATTTTTTCTGATTTTAATCTTGATTTCAGTACCAGATTTATGATTTCCTGTGCTTACATAGCCCATTCCTATGGCTTTCTTAGTGCTTGGACTCATAGTTCCTGATGTAACTTCTCCTATTACTTCACCTGTTTCACTCAAGATTTCATATCCTTTTCTAGGTATTCCTCTTTCAGTAAGCTCAAATCCTACGAGCTTTTTAGAAACTCCATTCTCTTTATGTCCTTGGATGATTTCCTTACCCACGAAGTCCTTATCGAACTTTGTAATCCAACCCAGTCCAGCTTCTATCGGAGAGGTTTCATCATTGATGTCGTTTCCATAAAGGCAGAAGCCCATTTCTAATCTTAATGTATCTCTAGCTGCCAATCCAGCCGGTGAGATTCCAAATTCTTCTCCTGCGGCTAATATTTTATTCCAGCAGTCTTCGGCTATATCATTCGGCATGTAAACTTCATATCCTCCAGCTCCAGTGTAACCAGTGCTTGAAATGAGTACATCTTTGTGCCCACAGAAATCGATGTGTTGTAGGTGGTAGTACTTCATTTCACCTAAGTCCACATTAGTAAGTTTGTTTAGGGTTTCAGTAGCCAAAGGACCTTGCACCGCTAGTAAAGACATTCCTTCTGAATCATTCGTAAGCTCACAGTCAAAAGTATTCTGACTCTTTATCCACTCCCAGTCCTTATCTATGTTAGATGCGTTTACCACGAGCATGTACTCGTTCTCCTTTAAACAGTACACTAATAGGTCGTCAATGATACCACCATTGACATTTGGAAGGCAAGAATATTGGACTTTTCCTGGAACAAGGACTGAAGCATCATTAGAAGTAATTTTCTGAATTAAGTCAAGTGCTTGCGGTCCTCTCACATGGAACTCACCCATGTGAGAAACATCGAACATGCCCACCTTCGCTCTGACGCATAAATGTTCATCATTAACTCCTGTATATTGAACGGGCATGTTATAACCCGCGAATGGAACCATTTTGGCTCCGTTAGCTTCATGCCAAGCTGATAGTGCAGTGTTTTTCATGGTCTGATTTTGCGCAGCAAAAGTATCAATTATCCCACACCATTATCACAAGAAATGAACTCGAAAAAGCTTTAATTCAGATTAGTCTTGATGTAGTCCAAAACTTTCTCCATCAGGTGCACTCTGTCTCTTCCTCTCACGTTGTGAGCGTGACCTGGATAAGGGAAAAAGTCTATTTGTTTTCCGTTTTCTATACAAGCGGTTAAGAATTCCATAGAGTGCTGCATCACCACCACATCATCATTAGTGCCATGAATGAGC
>CAZTVP010000121.1:0-6788 GCA_964616995.1 uncultured Comamonadaceae bacterium | reverse complement strand
AAATCAAATTAAGCACGCTATACATAGCCATGGTATCATTGGTGTTATTTACATCTTGTGATCCAGGTGAAGAAGAAGAGTTTGCAGCACCTACTATTTCTAATTTAGAAGTAGGAATCGGTAACAGTCTTATGGCTACTATAGGAAGTGATCTACATATGGACGCAGCTATAGAAACTGAAGGAACTATAGCTAGAATAGAAGTAGAACTACACCCAGAAAGCGTATCTGGTGATGATATAGAAGCTACTTATAACAACTACGCTGGATTAAAAAATGCTGATTTTCATGAGCATATAGATATCCCAGCTACTGCACCTGCAGGTGAGTACCATTTTCATTTAAAAGTCGTTGACCAAGAGGGTAAAGTGACTGAAGAAGACAGAGATGTAATGATAATGGAACAAGCTTCTACAGCTCCTGAGATTACGGATCTAGAGATAGGCACTAATAACAGCATGACTGCTTCTGCAGGAGGGGATTTGCATTTAGATGCTCACATCCACGCATATGAACTAATAGATTACATAGAAGTAGAACTTCACCCAGAAGGTTTTACAGGAGATGATATAGAAGCTGTATTCAACAACTATTCAGGAGATGAGCATGCTGATTTTCATGAGCATGTAGAGATCCCAGCTTCGGCACCAGCAGGTGAATACCACTTTCATTTCAAAGTGGTAGATCAGGCTGGACAGGAAACTGAAGTAGATGCGGATGTTATCATTCAGTAATTAGTTAACAGAATTAAATTTATTCCAAGACTGTATCGTTAGTTTATAATTAATAAGATTGTAAGGTTCTTATCTTATTAAGACAAAGCTGATGATACAGTTTTTTATACTTGGTTATTCAAATAATTCTTATGAAAAACATTTTTCCATTTCTATTAATTTTTATTTGTGTGATTCTTTTCTTCTCATGTAAGAAGGAAAATGAAGTGGACACAATAAATCCTGTCATAGATATAAGCTTTAATGAAGCATTTCCTAAGAATTGTGAGGTCTTATATTTCGACCAACCCTTTACTGTTAAAGCTAAGTTTTCGGATAACGTTGAGCTCGCAGCATATAACATAGACATACATCATAACTTCGATCATCATACGCATTCCACGGAAATAGAAGAATGCGCTTTAAACGAAGTTCAGACACCTGTGAATCCATACATCTTTATTGAGGACTATTCTATCCCCTCATCAGAAACTGACTACGAAACATCTGTGGAGATGATGATTCCTTCAACTGATGGTTCAGAATTATATGACGAAGGAGATTATCACTTTCATCTAGTACTTATCGATAAAGAAGGATGGTCTTCTCAGATAGGGTTGAATATTAAAATCCTTCATCCCTAGATATTTTAGAACTGAGGTGAGGATTTACAAATCACTTCTTTCACCATCAAAATAGTTGATTAACATCTCACGCTGAGCTTCATCCAGACGTGCTTCTCCGTGTGTGATTTTATACGTGATGATGGGCTTCCATTTTAGTCCTACTAATCTCGAACTTCTGGCTAGAATGCTGTCTTTTTCTAATTGAGAATAAGCGTTCCAAGTGGCATAGTTAGCCTTTTCCATTCCATTTTCTATATGACCTTTCATCCACCATGAAACTGGAGCTATGTTAGAATACCATGGGTAACGTACCTGATGGGAATGACAGTCATAGCAAACTTCATGCATGAGCTCTTTCACTTCCACAGGTGCATTGGTCATGACTAAAAGATCATTTTCGGGTATTATTTCTGGATTGGTCTTGTCTATAGTTTTGAACTGCATTAATGCAAAAGCTATTATGAACAATATGACCACATCCTTCTTTCTTACTTTTTTCATATTTCTGGATAGGAGTCACAAAGTAATTAAATCTTAAAGTTAAAGCTGTTTCGACTTATGGATAAAAAGGGTTTAGAAGTAGCATTTACCTTTGCACCGCGGAATGGCTAAGTTTAAAAAATATTACCTCCTACACTTAAAGTTCTTAGGATATAGATATCACGGCTGGCAGAAGCAAGAAAAACTGAAGACAATCCAAGGAATGGTGGACAAAACGATAGCTTTTATTACCCAATCTAATGATTTTAAAACGCTTGGTTGCGGAAGGACAGACGCTAGAGTCTCTGCCCATCATTTTATATGTGAGTTGTTCATTAATAATGAACTGGACATGATTCTTTTTGTAGAGGAAATGAACCGTAATCTCCCTTTGGATATTCAGCTCCTAAAAATGGAAGAAACGGATAGTGGATTCAATATTATTCAAACCACTAAACTCAAAGAGTATAGATATTACTTCTGTTCTGGAGCTAAGCCCTCTCCTACCGCAGCTCCATTTATGGCTTACTTAGGTAAAGACTTAGATTTAAAAATTATGGAATGGGGAGCGGTGCAATATAAAGGGCTACATAATTTCCGAAGATTTACCGCAGATAGTAAGTTGAATAAAGATTTCAATAGAGAAATTATAAGCTGTGGGCTAGTGCCTACTAGTGAGATCGACCAGTACAGATGTCCAGAAGATTCATATATGTTTCATGTAGGGAGTAAAGGTTTTCTAAGGTATCAAGTAAGGCTAATGATGGGAGCTCTTGAGCTATTAGGCAAGCATGAAATATCCAAGGAAGTTTTCCTCGATTACTTGAATGAACCATTAGGTGATCCAGTTAATAATATAGTGCCAGGTTCAGGTCTTTGTCTTCATAAAGTATTGCTTTAAAACCTTTTAGAGAACCATGCCTTCTGTAGGGTCTTTACACAGCAGTTAGTATTGTTTACAACTGGACTAAATAAAAAGATGAATCTGATTCAACCTGAACTATATTGCTAGCAGAAATAGTAGTATGTTTTAGCTATTTCCTTCAACCTTTAACCATGTATAAAATCAAGTCTAAGAATTATATCTACCTACTTATGCTACTGGTTACTTTCATAATGCTGATGAGTCAGAGTTGTGTGTATGATAAAAGAGAAGAGCTTTTTAACAGAGGATGTGAGCCAGATGGAGCTGACTTTATAGAACTTCAAGACATTAGTTATATAGAAGATGTGCAGCCTATATTCCAACTTCACTGCCAAGACTGTCATATAGATGAATCATTTGGAGGGATAATGTTAGGAGAATATCAAAGTGTAAAATTCCTGGCAGATGAAGGCCTTTTAGCTTGTGTTATAAATCATGGAGATAACTGTTACGCTATGCCTCCTGACCTACCTAAGATTGACCAGTGTGAAATATTAATTATAGAAACATGGATAAATGAAGGAGCTCTTGAAAACTAAATATTCACTCTTCGTTACAGGGTTTTTTCTGCTGTGCAATGGCTTTTTATCTGCTCAAGACAAAGATACGATTCCACAATATGTAGGAAAAACATTTTATGACACTAGAGTAGTAAACGGTCAGTCTGTAGAGACCAATAATGAAGGAGTTATGAAATTCATAATCGCTCATAGATTCGGACCAGTAAATGGTGGTTTGTTTGAGTTATATGGATTGGATCAGAGTACTATTAGACTCGGATTTGATTATGGTATCACAGATAGGTTTACAGTAGGAATAGGCAGAAGCTCTAATCAAAAAACACTAGATGGATTTCTAAAGTACCGAATGGTAAAACAAGAAACCAACGGTGGGAATCCAGTTTCTGTAACTCTATTCAGCGGAGCTTCATTAAGAGGTGCTCCTCGTTTTTCTAATGATTCTCTAGGTAACAGTTTTGAACACAGGCTGGTGTATGCTCATCAGATCTTAATAGCTCGTAAATGGAGTGACCGACTTTCTACACAGCTTATGCCATCACTAGTACACAGGAACTTTGTAGAAGGAGCAGATGACAATAATGATGTTATAAGTATAGGAGCTGCCGCTAGATACAAAGCAAGCAAACGATTTACGTTTAGTGCAGAGTACTATTATGCTCTTCCTGATATGCTTAGTGATGAATTCACTAATAGTCTAGCCGTGGGCATAGACTGGGAAACAAAAGGACATGTATTCTCTTTTCACTTCGGGAATTCTTTAGGCATGACAGAGAAATTCTTCATAGGAGAAACCAGAGGAAGCTGGCTTGATGGAGATGTTAGATTCGGGTTTAATATTACTAGAGACTTTAAAATCAAAGGCCGTAAATCCAGATGAAATACGTACTAGCTTCTATAACTTTAGTAATTTCTACTCTACTCATAGGGAATTTTACAGATGGGACTTCTGCCATCAGAAAAGAACCTATTAAAGAAATGGGAGTTTCAGAAATGCTCTTTGGCCTGGGAGAGCCCAAACCAGCACATTATCTGGATTCCATAAGTGAAGAAATGATAGCTCGAGGAAAAGATCTCATTTTCTTGGGGAAAACAGAAAACCCACCAGAAGGTGAACGCTCTACCCAAATTAGCAAATACTACAAATGCATCAGCTGTCATAACACGGTAAAGGAAGACCCAGATTTAACTGTAGTTAATCCTGATATTCGCTTAGAATACGCCAAGCAAAATGAAATTCCATATCTACAAGGTTCCACTTTTTATGGTATAGTGAATAGAGAAACTTGGTATAATGATGACTACGTGTTCAAGTATGGCTCTTTAGTAGAGAAGGCAAAAAACAGCCTAGAAGGAAGTGTTCAACTATGCGCAGAAGTTTGCGCAGCAGGGAGAACACTTAAGGATTGGGAAATTGAAAGCATTTTAGCTTATCTGTGGTCTATAGAACTAAATAAATCAGATTTAGCTTGGACAGCTTATGATGAGAAACTAATGGGAGATGCCACAGACGAAGAAAGGAGAAATCACATAAAGAAAAAGTACCTGCTGAAATCTCCGGCTACCTTTGGCCATCTGCCAATAAGTAAGGCAGATGGATACGAAGGATTAAAAGGGAACGCGGAAAAAGGACAGGCCATTTATGAATTAGGCTGTCAGCACTGCCACAGAGAACAAGGTGAAAGTGATGTGGTTTTGGATAATTCCAAAACGACCTTCAGATGGTTAAAGAGAAATATTACTGCAAATGGTGATTTATCCATTTATGAGATTGTCAGAATAGGAACCTACTCTTCAAATGGACATCAAGAATACATGCCTCACTATACAGAAGAAAAGTTGAGTGATCTGCAACTTGAGGATTTGAGAGCTTACATTGAATTAAAAAGTGAATAGTATAACAATTGTCCGAATAATTATCTTCTCAATAGCATTAGCCAGCTTCTTAAATACAAGTGGGCAACTTATCCAAAAAGACACCACAGACTTTACCCTAGTGCGCTCTAAAGATGGTTCTAGATTCATAGGGACTCTCACGTGTTTAGATAACATCCACACAGACTTAATCATAAGCTCTGGAGATACTATCAAACTGAGAAATGAAAATTTAATTGAGAGGGAAAAATACATAAGTAAATTTCACTATTCAAATGATAGATTTCACTATAAGCATGGAGCTTTTTTTTCTTTAGATTTTGCTAACCTCTCCTCTTCGAATCCACGTATCTGGAAAGTGGAGCTTTCTATTAATTACAAATTAGGAGAGAGACTCTCAGCGGGTTTTGGACTAGGTCCGCTTGGAGTCAAAAAGTGGATTCGGAATGGAGAACTTGATGAAAATTACGATGTTGACCATAGTCACACCTCATTTTTTATCAATTCACGTTACTATCTCATAAAAAATCAATTGAGATTTTATGGTTCAGGATATCTTAGCTATCTCAGCTTTGGTGGTTCTACTACTTCCAGTCGCACCCGTGGTAATTTAAGTGGATCTGCTTATGGCTCTTTTAATGGTCAGTATGGACTAGGTGTTGAATTTGCGTCAAGAGTTTCTAGAAAATATTTCGTCCAGTTTTCTATGAATCATATACTCATGAAAGGTAAAATCAACTTTTACAATTCTGAAAATCTCACATCTTTTAGATACAGTGAATGGGTTCATGCACCTTCATTAAGCTTTGGATGTCAATTTTATATTTTCACTCGAAAGAATATAGTTCAATACCCTCAAAGCTAATATGAAAGTTCCAAACAACTTCTTCATTTAAAAAATAGTTTTTCCTTTCACCCAATATTTTTCTGTAACTTTTCGTATTACTAGTGCGTCTAGCGCATAAAGTTAATTAATCATTCAAAACAACTCTTATGAAAAACTTACTAGTCATTCCCCTACTCGCCTGCTTTTTTATTATCTCATGTACAAAAGACAGAGGTACTCTTGACCTTACTTACACTAAGGCCACTGCGCTTTATGGAGATTTGGAAGCTGTAAGAGCTACTCCACTGAGCGGCCCAGCTAAAGCCATAGAGAATCCAGGTAAAATATTCATTGGAAATGAATTCTTATTAGTAGGAGAAGAAGGACAGGGAATCCATGTTTATGACAATTCAACTCCAGCTAATCCTCAGAATGTAGGATTCATCAATATTCCAATGAATAAGGAATTCTATGTGGAAGGAAATATGATTTATGCTGAGAGTCACTACGACATGTTAAAAATAGATGTCTCTGACTATTTAAATCCTGTGTTAGTATCGAGAGCTACTAATGCTTTTGCAACGCCTTTAGTAAATGACCAAGGTCAAGAACTCATAGGATTTAATTACGAAGAGGTAACCGAAAAAATTAAAATTCAGTCTATAGAATATGACCAAATAGCCGAAAACGAAGCATTGTATTATGACTATACTGAAAGTCTAATTCCTCCATCTGTAGTTCCTTCCTCTTTTTCTGGGACTAGTAATAATCAGATAGGTACTGTAAATAAAATCGCTTATCTAAATAATATGGTATATGCTATAA
>CAZTVP010000120.1:0-6821 GCA_964616995.1 uncultured Comamonadaceae bacterium | reverse complement strand
CTACTGCTGCAGAAGTAGTTATAGGGTCTGATTCCCTCTTGGATAGATTTATTCAATTCTTTAAAAACCCATTTATTATGATTTCCACAGTCACCATTATAAGCCTAATTAGTATCTCTATTTGGAATCAAAGTCCAATAGAGTCAAAAAACGATATAACTCCTCCCATAGAGGGCTCTTTAACCGCTGAAGCCAAAACTCAAGATAAAATTACTCCACCGACTATATTGGACGCTGTAGAAGACAAAATCCTACACCAAACATCAAATGAAATTGAGCATCCAGCAGTAGTAGAGCCAACCCTTTCAGAATTAAATGAATACGAGGAAGAATCTTCCTTGACGCATACACTAGCCGATTCACCACAAGCTTATGGATTTGCCAAAAAGGAGCAGTCAGAACAAAAGGAAGTGGTCTTTAACATTTCCAACACCACCACCAGCGATTATATGGAATCCATGCAGAGCCAAGCAGAAAAGGCAGGGATAGACTTTAGATTTAAGATGAAAAAGAATCAGCTGCGCAAATTAAAAATGGAATTCAGAGGGAACTCAAACACCTCTATCACTTCACTTGTGTTTTCGGATAGCTTTGAATTAGAGATAGGCTGGATTGAAGATGAAACCGGCAGATTCGTTTCTTTTTATAGAACTGAAGAAGACAAATTTTATGAAGCGATAAGTGAATCTTATGACAAGGCAGATGAAGTCTTAGATAAACTTGAAGATGAACTAGAGCAGAAGATTCAGAATGAAGACCAAGATGCCAAATTCCTCTTGCAGCTATCAGCATTAAGACATAATCTTTATAATCAAATTGATTCTATTAGAGAGCTTTCACCAGAAGAAGGAAATACAGCTTTGGAAGAGTTTAAGTCAGATTTAGGCGCGATTTCCATTGAATCTATAAGCAAACTAGATAATGATAATAATGAAGAAACAGTAGAAAGTGAACGCATCATCATAGATATCTCTCAAGCCACTTCTGAAAATGAACTCCAAGAAATCAAGCAAAGAGCCGCTGAAGCTGGAATAGAAATGTCTTTGACCTATAAATACAAGAAGGATAAACTTGTTCAGTTGTACTTAAACATGAGGGTGAAAGACTCGGATTCTAAAAATAGTACTTCTCAACTTATGATTCGAGCTACCAAGAAGTCAATTTGGACGATTCATATAGTTTGGAATGAAGACTTAAATGGAAAAGCCATAGACTTTGACGGGAATGAATGCTCATCTATGCGTATTCACTAAGGTTAGCTCATAAATCTTTCTAATACAAGGCAAGAAATAGAGTACTTTTGCACGCTTAAATTTTAAGCAAATGCAATCCATAAGGAACATAGCCATCATAGCGCACGTTGACCACGGTAAAACTACACTTGTAGATAAAATCATAGATGAGTGTAAAGTTTTAGATAACCGAAAGGATAACGGAGAACTTATTCTAGACAATAATGACTTAGAGCGGGAGAGAGGTATTACCATTCTTTCTAAAAATGTATCTGCTAGATATAAGGATGTTAAGATTAACATTATAGATACTCCAGGGCACAGTGACTTCGGTGGAGAAGTAGAGCGAGTGCTGAAAATGGCAGATGGTGTTATCCTTTTGGTAGATGCATTTGAAGGAGCTATGCCTCAGACTAGGTTTGTGATGAAGAAAGCCATAGAGCTTGACTTAAAACCTATAGTTGTTATCAATAAGGTAGATAAAGAAAACTGTCGTCCAGATGAAGTTCAAGAAGATGTATATGAGCTCATGTTCAACTTAGAAGCTTCTGATGACCAGTTGGATTTTAAAGCTATCTACGGTTCTTCTAAGTATGGCTGGATGAGCACAGACTGGAGAAACAAGACTGATAACATAGTACCTTTATTAGATACCATTCTAGAAGAAATTCCGGAAGCTCCGTATGTAGAAGGAGAACCTCAGATGCAAATTACTTCGTTAGACTTCAATACTTTCCAAGGAAGGATAGCCATAGGGAGAATCAATAGAGGAGACATCAAAGAAGGTCAGGACTTGATGCTTATGAAGAAAGATGGTCAGAAAAAAGTAAGAGTTAAGGAAATTTTTGTTTTCGAAGGCCTAGGAAAAGAAAAGGTAACTAGTGCTAGAAGCGGAGATTTATGTGCCATAGTAGGTGTGGATGATTTTGAAATAGGAGATACGCTTTCTTCAGTTGAAAATCCTGAAGCATTAGACAGAATAGCTATAGATGAGCCTACCATGAGTATGCTTTTCACAATCAACAACTCACCTTTCTTCGGTAAGGAGGGCAAATTTGTTACCTCTAGACACCTTAGAGACAGACTCTATAAAGAAACAGAGAAAAACCTAGCCTTAAGAGTAGAGGATACGGATAGAGAAGACTCATTTAATGTTTATGGTAGAGGAATTCTTCACTTGTCTGTTCTTATAGAAACCATGAGAAGAGAAGGGTATGAGCTACAAGTGGGTAAGCCTAAAGTTATCTTTAAAGAAATAGACGGTGTAAAGTCAGAACCTTTCGAAACGCTAGTCATAGAAGTGCCAGAGGAGTACTCTGGCAAGGCTATAGAACTAGTTACTTCTAGAAAAGGTGACTTGTTAGTAATGGAACCGAGAGGAGATATCCAACACTTAGAGTTCGATATTCCTTCTAGAGGATTAATCGGTCTTAGAAATAATATCCTTACCGCTACGGCTGGACAGGCAGTTATGAACCATAGGTTCAGTGAGTACAAGCCTATGAAGGAAGGAATAGCTGGTAAGAATAAAGGTGCGCTAACGTCTATGATGGCTGGTCAAGTATTGGCTTTTGCGTTAGATAAACTTCAGGATAGAGGGAAGTTCTTTGTAGCACCTGGAGACCAAATCTATATAGGTCAAGTAATAGGTGAACATACTAGAGATAATGATTTGGCTGTGAACGCTATAAAAGGTAAGAAATTAACCAATATGCGTTCTTCTGGTGCGGATGACAATGCTAAGCTAGCACCACCTATCAAGTATTCTCTAGAAGAATGTATGGAATACATTAGAGAAGATGAATACTTAGAAATTACTCCAGAGTCTTTACGTATGAGAAAGATCGATTTCTCTAATAAAATCCGGTAGTCTTTGGTCTGAAGATGATATAAAGCCAGTTTTAACTTTTATATCCTTGTCTTAAGTGAGGCCTAAGAGTGTTGGCCTTGTCCGTTTTGATTGACTCAGTGTTTTGGGTTAACGCGCTGGAATAAAGGTGTTTAGTGTGTTTAGCACCGCTGTAAAATGAGCAATAAGCCTGACTTAGATCAAGTTATCTCGATTAAGGTGTTCGTAAAATCAAGTGGAATTAATATTCAAGCAGCACTGAAATTCTACATTTGTCTAGAATTATCAAATCTTTTGTAATGAAACGACTAATATTATTATTTGTGGTGTCACTGTTTATTCAGGACACGTTCGCTCAGTTATCTACTAGAGAGAACAACGAAACTAACGTGAGAATAGGCACTCGACCAGAGAAAGGAGATGCTGTCTTACAATTCTCCATTCCAGTAGTGGATCAGTCTGGAGACAATCAAGCTGGACTTTATTCAGGCACAGCTTTGAATCCAGGAGACATGTTAACTTTTAAGTACTACTTACAAGATGACATGGTCTTAAGAGCAGGATTAAGAATAGCTGCTGATAACATGAGAACTAATGGTACTGCTGCTGACTCATCAGAATCTAACTTGGTTACAGACTTTGATATCCAGGAGAACCTAAAAGCTATGACTTCTTCAGAGTTCAATTTAATGGGAGGTATAGAAAAACACTTTACTAATTCAAACATATTCGATGTATATGCGGGAGGTGAAGCTGTTATAGGAAGAGGAAGAGATAGAATGATTAGTAACGAAACTCTTTTTAACGGTGATGTAATTAACATGGAATCATCTACTAGAACTACAGTTTTCGGTTTAGGAGGTGTAGTTGGTTTTAATGTTTTCGTGGCTGAGCTACCTATTTCTTTAGGATTAGAATATGGACTATCTGCTAAGTGGGTATTCGGAGGAAAAACTAAGGTAAATGAAGAAGTAAATATAGATGGAGGTGCTGATTATACTGCGGAGTATTTTACTCAGGAGGCTGATGGATTCGGTGATCCAGATTTAGATTCTTTCTTAAACACTCGTCAATACTCTGACTTAAGCAGAAGATCATTTAACGCAGGTACTAACAATACAATAAGAGTCAACCTTAATATCTATTTTGGTATGGGGAACAATAACGAATAATTACTCACTTAATTAAAGACAAAACAAGATGAAAAAATACACATACATATTGGTCTTAATAAGTGCAGTAATTATGTCTATGAGTAGCTGTACTGTGAGACAAAAAGCAGTGCCGTTAACACCTGTAAATGCTCAGATTAACTTTGACATGGATGATCTTGAGTATATAGGTGATATCGTAGGAGAAACAGAACAAAGCTACGCGTTAGGAGTTATTCCTTATGGAGGAAGAAAGTACCACGCTGGAGTTTTACTACCTCAGGGAGGTTTAGGTATTTTATTACCTAATAACAGAGGTGTGAATAATGCTTTGTACGATGCGTTAATGCAGAGACCAGATGCGGATTTCGTTATGCCAGTGGCTTACGAAAGAACCACTGAACAGCAGTTTTTAGGGCGTAGAGTGAATTTCACTGTGCGGTGCAAAGCTTATAAGATTAAGAACAAATAAGCATACATATACACAACTTTTAAACACCTACTGAGTTATTCAGTAGGTGTTTTTATTTTAGACCAAAATTTACTTTCCGACATGAAATATTATGGCTTTCTACTTATAGCATTGTCTTATCTATTTATAGCTTGTGACCCTGAGCCAGTTCCTCCAGGAATTATAATTACACCTAACACTTATCTTCAAGAAGTAGATCCAGAAGATGTAATAGAGTTTAACATTAGATCTGTAGCTGGTGATGCCGCATTATCTAAGCTTGAAATATCTACCAAACCAGAAGGAGGCGTTACCACACAATTAGTGGAGTTCGAAATCTCGGGTCAGGAGAGTAATGATATTTATGTGTTTGAAGTAGGAGAGAACCCTGTAGAAGATCAACTGCTTGTTTTTACTGTAACTGATGTAGATGGCCTCCGCGGACAAACTGCCAGAAGAATTTTACTCAATAATGACCCCGTTTTAGTAGAGTCTTCAGGTCATGATTTGTATTCAAACTGGTCTAGCAGTAATTCTAACGCATTTGATATAGAGACGCTAGAGCAGCTTTTCTTGGCATCATTAGCCGACAGTTCAAATGTAGACTTAGTGCATCTAGATGAAACAGATGATGAGGCAATAGATAATGTAATTACATCCTTATCAGGTATAAGATTCGTGCGTAATAATTCTTTTAATTATGCTTCTGCCAGGCAGTCCACTGCGTTAAATACATTTGAATCAAGTGTGCCATTACAGACGATCTCTGATCTACAAATAGATGATATTCTGATTACTAAGTATGATACTTTAGACTTTAAATATGCAGCTATCAGAATCATGGACATTCAAGATGAACCGGGTTCGGAAAACGATAGAATTGTATTCAATCTGAAAAAATAGTTCTTCATCAGTAGTCTAAATTAAATCTGTTCTATTACAGGTTAGAGCCATTGTATTCGGTTTCTGCGTTTCACTCAGGAAATAATTAAACATGAGGTTGCATGAAAGACCTGTACGCGAGAACAACTACTTAACATAATATTAATTATGGGGCTAAACTATGAGTAAATAGCGCGTACGACAGTACTTAATATAAAATCAGATCTGAGCAATCTATGATTGATCATATCGATAGATTTTATGTTAAAGCTATTTACGGATTCCATTAACGAATATCCGAATCCAAAACCCCATAATGAATACTATGTCTGCGCTAAAACCTGCAGCTATAGCCTCAGCGTTTTAGCTTGCTGAAGTCACGGCACTTCAGTAAGTAAAGCACACATGCCAGCGCACAAAATTTAAATCCGTCTCCGAGCCCCATAATTAGTCATTATATTAAATAGCCGCTACACAGCCTGAAATTGCTATTCCTGAAATTTTTTGAAATAAAAATTTCACTCACGCACAATTGCAATTACGCGCATCTGCCGCACACGGTTCTATTTTTCCCACGCGCTCAAATACTAGCTAGATTCTATGCATTGGCCACAGCACACGCATGAGAATCTAAAACTTCGTACCTCAGTTTTAAATACACATGCTTGGCTACGCTACTTAACATAATTATACGTTTCTAAAATCTAACCAAGTATATCTAGATAAATTACCATTTTCCAAAACAAAGATTGTGTCAATGGGAATTAATTCACCAAATCCTACATATTTATCATCAGCTATTTCTAAAAAGCCATCTCTAAAAAACTTACGATCTGATAAGAGTAAGCCGTATTTCTTTTCAAGACCAAGAGCTTCTGTCCTATCGGGTCTGTTAGTTTCTTTTAGTAGCTCACCAAAAATTTTATGTCTAGCATTCCATTTATCAGCTGTTTGATGAGATTTGGCTTCAATTAACCAATGTTCAGTCTTAGTCACAAATTCAATATCCGCAAACTTTTTAGCTTTGCATCTATCGTTAAGTATTAAATCTGGAATAATATCTAACTCCCCTCTTGCTATTAAATCTAAAAAATCAGCAATAAGTTGTTGTTCCATTCTATTTTATTAAGGTTGTTATGCCTGGTTAAAATCTATTTAATGATAATCCTCAGTTATGTATTTCAAAATAGAATTAGGTTGATATTCATAATCTGATATTAATCTTTTGCAGGCTAATTGAATTTCTCTTTTCCTTG
>CAZTVP010000119.1:4063-6835 GCA_964616995.1 uncultured Comamonadaceae bacterium | reverse complement strand
TAATGTTCTCAGTAATAGACTGTACTGGTCATGGTGTTCCAGGAGCTTTTATGAGTTTAGTTGGTTATAATGCCATTAACCAAGTTGTAAAGTCTGAGCATAAACCATCTACCATTCTAAGAGAAGTAAGTAGGCTAGCATCAGAAACACTGCAGAGCAGAGATTCAGGAGAGGTGAAAGTACAGGATGGAATGGATATGGCATTCTGTAAAATTAATCCTCAAACATTAATGCTAGAGTACAGCGGTGCCTATAATCCTGCTTATATCATAAGAGATAAGGAATTAATAGAACTCCGTCCGAATAAAATAGCTATAGGTTCTTTTAGAGAAGACACTACTGTCTTTTCTGATGTGAATTTCAAGCTACAGGCTAACGATATTATCTATCTCTTTTCAGACGGATATCCTGACCAGTTTGGTGGGCCTAATGGCAAGAAGTTCATGCGTAAAAAGTTCAAATCACTCTTAGTAGAAATATGTGATTTACCAATGCATGTGCAGCGCAAAGAACTTTATACCAGATTCGTACAGTGGCAGGGTAAAGAGCCACAGGTAGATGATATATGTATCATGGGTGTGAAGTTAACGGCAGATGCATTGCAACGCTAAAACTTCCGTTTCTAGAAACTAACCGGAACTTAAGACGGGTCATATCCACCAAAGCTAGGATAGCTCACATGGTGTGTTTGAATAGGGTTAATCATCATAACAGGAATCTGAGCGTCATTCTCTATCATCTTCTGAGCGTAGCTCGTACCGAATATCCCGAATAAACTCTTCTCCTCTATGTTCATGATGGCTATTAAATCTCCCGTAACAGCTGAAGAATGTTTGATTACATCTCTTACGAAGTTAGAACTAGAGCTTCTAGACTCTGTAATCTTAACCGTACACTTAAGTCCTTCATCTTCAAAGTAACTCTTAGCAAACTGTACATTTCTATTCAGCTGGTTATTTAAGAACTCATCATTTTCATCTGGAGAAATAATGTGAACCGTAGCGTCAAAGTAATGGGCCATCTTAGCCGCCATCTTCAGCTTCTGCTTGGTTTCTTTATTCAAGTCCAGAGGAACTATAATATCATCATAAGCATTAGGGCCTACACCTTTTTCTTGAGTGATGATGAAAGGAACACTGGCGCTGGTTACTATTCTGAGAGCTCTACTTCCAGTTACGAATTGCATTCCCTTCATACCATGGGTTCCCATAATAATGAGGGCTGCATCCATTTCTACCGCCACACTATCTATGTCTTCATAGATGTTTCCTATTCTACCTATGGTATGAATGTCTAATCCTAGCTGCTCTTTTATGCGTTCTTTCAGTGCGTTTAATTTAGCCTTAGCTTCTGAGAGGTGTTTTTTATGCTCCACTATGTGAAGTACATAAACCTCTGAACCTGTGGCTTTACCCACTGCTTGTGCATGTTCTATAGCTATCTCACTTACTTTAGTAAAGTCCGTAGGAACTAGAATCTTTTTTTCTGCCATTTTAGATGATTTAAGTCTGGAAACAAAAGTAAGTGAAAGCTATTTACGCTGTGGGTTTAGTGGTGCAAAATTTATTCGGTTTTGTAGGAATTTTCCTACACGCTCTTAAGCTGAAGTCCTACACTATATAAGGAGAGTTCTGCCAACTTTGTGATGCGGTTAAATAGTAAGTCAATTAGCACTAATAATTGATGATGTAATTAATTAGGAGTTCCTTACGGGACTCCTTTTTAGTTCTAGCTGTTTTAGGGTTGGATCAGTCGCATCAACACTAATAAAATATCTCCTTACTGAATTTCATCTCTAACTTCTTGACCTGATTCCAAACCAGTATCTTTGCGCAGCTAAAAAAAGTCAAGTGGAAAAGTCTAAGAAGAAACATCTCATAACATCAGCGCTTCCTTATGCTAACGGGCCTCTGCACATAGGGCATTTGGCAGGTGCATATTTATCTGCAGATATTTATGCGAGGTACCTGAGAATGAATGGAGAAGATGTGGCTTTTATCTGTGGTTCAGATGAGCACGGTGCAGCCATAACGCTAAGGGCTAAGAAAGATGGAGTTTCTCCTAAGGAGATAGTGAATCGATACAATAAAATCATAGCTGATAGTTTTAAAGAATTCGGGATTTCATTTGATATTTTTCATAGAACATCTGCTCCTGAACACCACGAAATGGCCCAAGACTTTTTTAAGAAATTAGAGTCTAATGGTTCCTTTGAGGTAAAAACTAGCGAGCAGTATTATGACGAGAAAAACCAGCAGTTTTTAGCAGATAGATACATTACAGGTGAGTGTCCTAAGTGTGGGCATCCGCATGCTTACGGAGACCAATGTGAGAACTGTGGTTCCGCACTTTCTCCTACAGACTTGATAAACCCAAAGTCCACATTATCTGGTGAAGCTCCGGTGCTTAAGGAAACAAGTCACTGGTATCTGCCAATGAATAAGCATGAGGACTGGCTGAAAGAATACATAGAAGAAGGAAAGTTAGATGGAGAGACTCATCATAACGTGAAGGAGTGGAAAAATCATGTGGTAGGGCAGTGCAAAAGCTGGATAGACGGAGGTCTGATGCCTAGGGCCATGACCAGAGACTTGGATTGGGGTGTGAAAGTTCCTGTAGAAGGTGCTGATGGAAAAGTACTTTATGTGTGGTTAGATGCGCCTATTGGTTACATCACAGCTACTAAAGTATGGGCGGAGCAAAATGGAAAAAACTGGGAAGACTACTGGAAAGGAGATGACGCTGAGATAGTTCATTTCATAGGAAAAGACA
>CAZTVP010000119.1:0-4053 GCA_964616995.1 uncultured Comamonadaceae bacterium | reverse complement strand
GTTTTTCACTGTATTATTTTCCCGATTCTGTTGAGAGAACACGGTGATTATAAATTACCGGTTAATGTCCCAGCTAATGAATTCATGAACCTAGAGGGAGATAAGATTTCTACTTCTAGAAACTGGGCAGTTTGGCTACATGAATACCTAGAAGAATTCCCGGGGAAGCAAGACGAACTGAAATATGTGCTCACTTCCATAATGCCTGAAGCTAAAGACAGTGAATTCACTTGGACAGACTATAAGGATAGAATAAATAATGAGTTAGCAGATGTGCTGGGAAATTACCTAAACAGAGTAGTGGTGCTTTCTAAAAAGTACTATGATGGAATAGTTCCTGAAATAAAGCTCGAAACTGAAGACCAAGCTGCGCTTGATGAAGCATTGGCTTGTGCTCAACAGGTGGGAGTTTCCATTAAGAAATACCGATTCAGAGAAGCTTTATCAGCAGCCATGAATATGGCGAGAATTGGAAATAAACACCTAACTACATTGGAGCCATGGAAACTACAAAAAACCGACCCCGAACGAGTGAAGTCTATTATGGTAGCTAACCTTCAGATAGCGGCTAATATTTCAGTAGCGCTAAGTCCGTTTCTACCGAATAAGGCCAATCAAATAGCGGATGCCTTAGGAGTGGATAATACAACCTGGGAATTCTCATCTGATAAATTAAAAGCAGGAAGCACCATAGAAAAATTAGCCATCCTATTCGAAAAAGTGGATGATGAAACCATTCAAGTACAGGTAGAAAAACTAGAAAAATCCAAAACAGAATCCATGACAGAAACCACTAAGGAAATAGCTCCGCAAAAAGAAGAAGTAGCTTTCGATGATTTCATGAAAATGGATATCAGAATGGGAACTATTCTAGAAGCAGAAAAAGTAAAAAAGACAGATAGGTTATTGAAACTTCTGGTGGATACAGGTGTAGACAAGCGTACTGTGGTGAGTGGAATAGCCGAGAGTTTTTCTCCAGAAGAAATAGTAGGTAAACAAGTGGCGGTGTTACTGAATTTAGCTCCTAGAAAAATAAAAGGAATAGAAAGCCAAGGAATGATTCTAATGGCCGAAAACGCAGAAGGAAAGCTAGCCTTCATGCAGCCGGATGGCAAGCATGGAAATGAACCTGGCGATGGGGTGAGGTAGAATTATGGACTAACCAAATTCAAACTCAGATTAAAGAATAGCGGATTAGTCAACTCATTCTCCATTACATACTCTTGGTCACCAAAGAAGCCTCTAAAAAAGTCTTCACCATCTGGAGCTCTATCTACGTTAAAACTATAATTAGCTCTATATCCAAGCTTAGCCGAAACCCAAATAAAACCTGTGAGCTGGCGCTCGTATTTTAGTCTAAATCTGAGTTCACTTCTTCTCACTTCTAGGTCGTTAAACGGGTCTCCTAATTCATTTTGATTTCCTATTCGGTAGCTTGAACCTTCTAAGTCAAAACCAGCAAACAGCATGCTTCGTGGGCTAAAGTTATACCGCACATCTCCTCTGGCTGGGAATAATGTTTCTATTCCCCACTTTCTATTCGTGCTAGTCCAGTTGTACATAATCACAGGAATGTAATTAAGTTCTCCTGCTCGGTAAGTTCTAGAAAGCCCCACTGCCCACTGCTTGGTATCTGAAGGTTTCTTACCCCAGAGAAGTGCTCCAGAATATCGATTATACTTCATAGGCTGAAACTCATCTATCCAGTAATCTCCGCTCGTAGCAGCAGATACTTGTGCTAAAAAGAATGTAGTCTCATTTATAGGCTTATAAACCGTTACAGAAGTACTTAAAAAATTAAATCCTACTTGGTTCAGGCTGGCATGGAGCGGATGTGTGATAGTAGAATTATCAGCAAATTCATATTGACTATTCATGTAGTCAAAACCAGCTTGGATGATGATATTATTCTTAGAGATAACAGGAATATTAGCTCCCAGCCTTAATCCATGAGTCATATCTATTTGCTGAGTAGAAGTCTGGAAGTTACTGAATCCAGCCGCTGTCATGTCATATCCACCCTGAACATCATACCCAACATAAATCAGCTTGTCAGGGCTTTTCCCAGAGACTTTCACAGATGCAAATCGCTTGGCGCTCTCATCGGCAAATTCCAAGTCATCATACAAACTGTAATCTTCCTCTTCTTCTACTATTGTAGTATCAGACTGCCCGTTTACCGTGGTGCAAAACATAACTAAGCTAATCAGCCAAAACCATTTCATCATCCAATAACCTAGGGAATTTTTATTTCTTCTTCTTAGGAGGCATTTTTAAACGCTTCCAAACATCTGATCTACCTAGAGCTGAGATTCCGATGTAACCTCTTATGTCCAGTGTGTTTTCATCTGTCATCTTAATGGTACAACTGTAGTTATTCCCGTTTTCAGGGTCGTAGATGGTGCCTTCCGTCCACTCATCTTTAGAGGTATAAACGAAGTCTTTTAGGATTCTGTAACCTCTTAGTGGAGTAGCTCTCAGCTTCTCGTCAGGATTGTTTTTATCTACTTTAGGCTTTCCTGTTTCAGGGTCGTTAGGTTCTTTAAGCCATACTATTTTTCCATAGTACTTATCACCTATTTTATCTATTTTGATTTTAGCTTTTCCATGAGACGGCTCCCATACACCCACTAATCTATCTGCTTCAGCAGATTCTTGTGCATTCATAATAGGAGAAAACAAAAAGCTAAGCAGTGCTATAAAAACTATATTCTTCATCTTAAAATTAATTATGTTTAACGGACAGCTCTAAATCAAGAACTGCACCAATTTCATCTTCGTAATAATCCTCATTGAAATCTAAGTCCAAAACCAAGCTGAATTTTCCGGCTTTAAAGTATTCGGTTAAATCTGTGTCTTCACCTGTTTCTAAGGTAATGCTATTTTTAGAAGTTGTGATAGGATTTAAAATAGCCAGAGTTTTCATTTCAGTATTTCCACTTACTATTTGTAAAGAAGCACTGCCAAATGCTGAAAAATCCAGTTCACTTCCACTTGGCATATTCACTTTAGCACCTTTTAGTATAACTTCAGCTACATCATTAGCGGCTACATTGTCTAAACCATTCATAGCAGAATAATCTACAGTAACTTCAATTATAAGGCTATTCGGCCCAGCGAAGAATGGCCCCGTGGCTTTGGCTTCTGTGTTTAAAGAGGAGCCCGCTTCATGTTTTGCACCGCAAGACAATAGAAAAACAGCCAAGCAAAGCACCATGCTTAAATTCAATACTTTAATCATGCCCTAAAAATAGTGAAGTGAGCTTGTAGATGAAGAAAAGATAGAGCTTGTGATAGAAAAGAAGATAAAATAGTGCTTAAGGAACTAAGCTTGAGATGTTGTTATACTAGCCCCTTCTCTACAAGAAATTCCCCAATTTGCACCGCATTAGTAGCCGCACCTTTTCTAAGGTTATCAGAAACTACCCACATATTAAGTGTATTCGGCTGGCTTTCATCCCTTCTGATTCTTCCCACAAATACATCATCCTTGTCATTAGCCATAAGAGGCATCGGATAAGTATTGGTGTCAGTGTTATCCTGAACAGTTATCCCAGGAGTTTCATTTAATAGTTTTCTCAATTCTCCTAAGTCGAAGTCAGTATTAAACTCCACGTTTACCGCTTCTGAATGACCTCCAGTTACTGGCACACGAACAGCTGTAGCAGTTACATTAATAGAAGGGTCTAGGATTTTCTTAGTCTCATTAGTCAATTTCATTTCCTCCTTTGTGTAACCATTGTCTTGGAAAACATCACAGTGAGGAAGACAGTTCATGTCTATTTTATAAGGGTAAGCCATTTCAGTTTCCTGACCTGCTCGCTCATTTTCTAACTGGTTCACGGCTTTAACTCCAGTTCCGGTTATAGACTGATAGGTAGAAACCACCACTCGTTTAACTCCATACTTATCATGCAGTGGCTTTAGCGCCATTACGAGCTGTATGGTACTGCAGTTAGGGTTAGCTATAATCTTATCAGAAGAAGTAAGCTCTTCAGCATTAATTTCTGGAACTATTAGCTTGTGGTCAGGACTCATTCTCCATGCAGAAGA
>CAZTVP010000118.1:0-6853 GCA_964616995.1 uncultured Comamonadaceae bacterium | reverse complement strand
ATAGATGCTCCGGCACTATTAGAACTAGATATTTTAACTGATATTTTACTGTATCACGTTATAGATGCAGAAGTTGAAAGTGGAGACTTAACTAACGGTCAGCTAGCACAGCCACTCAATATGGATAATACTATTAAGATGACTGTTACAGAGGGAGGAATGGTTTTCGCTAACCAAGCCATGGTAACTGCAGCAGACTTACAGAATGCTATGGATAATGGTGTAGTACACTCTATAGATGCCGTTCTTTCTCCTACTTCTACAGTAGTAGATGTAGCACTTAGTACTGGAGAACATAATGTTCTTGTAGATGCAGTGATAGAAGCTGAATTACTCCCAGTATTAACAGAACCTTTTGAGACTTATACAGTTTTTGCTCCTAATGATGCTGCATTTACTACCGCTTTAGGAGAACTAGGACTTACTGCTGAAGAGCTTTTAGCTTCTGAAGATTTAGCTGGAATTTTAACGTATCACGTTCTGGGTTCTGCTGTAACTAGTGATTTACTTATGAACGGAATGTTGGTAGATGCACTAAATGAAGAAAACACGATCAAGGTAACAGTAGGTAACGGAGTATTCGTGAATCAGGCTGAAGTAACAGGTGCTGACAACTTAGCCGGAAATGGTGTAGTACATGTTACTAACGGGGTTATTCTTCCTGGAGAAACTGTGGTAGATGTGGCTATATCTACTGGTGTACACAATGTTCTAGTAGATGCAGTAGTAACTGCGGGCTTGGTTCCAGCTCTTTCTAACCCATTTGCAGATTTTACAGTATTCGCTCCTACAGATGACGCATTTACAGCAGCTTTAGGAGAACTAGGCTTAACTGCAGAAGAATTACTTGGATCTGAAGACTTAGTTGGAATCTTGACTTATCATGTTTTAGATGGTGCAGTATTAAGCACAGCATTAATGAATGGAATGACTCCTACTCCACTGAATGACGAAAACACCATTAAAGTAACAGTTGGTAATTCAGGAGTATTTGTAAACCAAGCAGAAGTTACAGGAGCAGATAATGAAACTGGAAATGGTGTAGTTCACGTTACAGATGGTGTAATCTTACCAACTGAAACAGTGGTAGATGTAGCACTTTCTACAGGTATTCATAATACATTGGTGGCTGCAGTCATTGAGGCTGAATTATTGCCAGCTTTATCTGATCCTTTTGCCACTCTAACAGTGTTCGCTCCTACTGATGATGCGTTTACCACTTTACTTGAGGAATTTGATTTAACAGCTGATGAATTACTTGAAGATGAAGATTTAGGAATTGTACTTGCCTATCACGTTCTTGGTCAGAACGTATTAAGCACTGACTTAATGAATGGAATGTTAGCTACTCCACTTTATGATGAACTTACACTTAAAGTAACTGTAGGTGAATCAGGAGTGTTCATTAATCAAGCCGAAGTAACAGGAGCTGATAACGAAACAGGAAATGGTGTAGTTCATGTTACTAATGATGTTTTACTCCCAGTAGAGACAGTTGTAGATGTAGCTCTTTCAACAGGGGAACACAACATATTAGTTGAAGCTGTAGCCACTGCTGAACTATTACCGGCACTCTCAGATCCTATTGCATTACTAACCGTTTTTGCACCTACTGATGATGCATTTACTGCTGCATTAGGAGAACTAGGATTAACTGCTGAAGAACTATTAGCTTCTGAAGACCTAGCTGGAATACTTACTTACCATGTACTCGGTGACGAGGTGTTAAGTGGAGATTTAATGAACGGAATGTTAGTAGATGCATTAAATGATGCCAACACTATTAAGGTAACCGTAGGTGACGCAGGAGTATTTGTAAATCAAGCAGAAGTTACAGGAGCTGATAACACCGTGGACAACGGTACAGTTCACGTTATAAATGAAGTTATTCTTCCTGTAGAAACTATAGCTGACACTGTAATAGATAGCCCAGCGCACAACACTCTTGAGCTTGCACTTATCACAGCAGAATTATTGCCAGCAGTAACAGATCCGTTTACGGAGTTGACTTTATTCGCTCCTACTGATGCGGCATTTGTGGAAGCTTTATCAGAGCTTGGTATTAGTGCCACAGATTTACTTGCAGATGATGGATTAACTAACATCCTTCTTTACCATGTAGTAGCGGGAACAGTATTATCTACTGATTTAGAAAATGGAAACGTAGAAACATTATCTACTGAAGAAGTGATAGTAAATGTAGATAATGGAGCTATGATTAATAGTGCTATGGTAGAAACTGCAGATTTAGAATCAGCTAACGGAGTAGTACACGTATTAGATGCTGTTCTATTATCATCATACTTAAGTATAGATGAACTAGCAGCTCAGTTAGGAGTTAACGCATATCCTAACCCTACTACTGATGTATTATTCATTAATGCAGATGTTCAGATTACAAGTGTAGCAGTAAGAGATGCGATGGGTAGATTAGTAAAAGAGGAAGCTCCTAATGCTTCTCAGTTCTCAGTAGAAGTGAGTGATTTAGAAGCTGGACAGTACTTTGTAACATTATCTACTCCTGCAGGAACTGCAGTTAAGAAGTTAATAATTGAGTAAGAGAATAAACATGTGAGTTTATTGATTTGAGTTGGGGCAGGGTTCAGTATGGTTGAATTCCTGCCCCTTCTTTTATCCAAGATTCTAATGTGATTCTGCCAAATGGATATCCTATAATTCACTGCATATTGCGCAGCTAACCTCACAAAACAGTTTTAATTTACCAGCAGAAATAAGAGACCATTGACCGTATCTAAGCAGCAGATATACAGTATAAAAGATTTAGAGAATTTCACTCAAATTAAAGCGCATACCATCCGCATATGGGAACAGCGTTACGGTTTACTCGCGCCTCAAAGAACTTCATCTAATATCCGTTTTTATGGAGAAAATGACTTAAAGAAAATCCTAAATATCAAGTTGCTCTACACTAACGGCTATAAAATTTCTAAAATAGCTGCGCTTTCTGAACAAGAAATCATTGACACCGCCAAAGAGCTCATCACCGATTCTGAACAGGATACCACATCTAAATGGGTAGACAAAACGCTTCTTAAGATTCTGGAATTTGATGTAGAAGGGCTGCGCAAAACACTAAAAACAGAATTAAAAAAATACGGAATGGTAAGTCTGTATATGAATCAGATTCTACCGTTGATGGAAAATCTAGGTAAGCTTTGGCAAGTAAACAGTATTGGTATAGCTCACGAACACTTCTTTTCAGGTATTCTAAAAGAGTTTTTCCTAGTAGAAATAAATAAGATTTCTACACCGAAAACTGCTACTAAGAAGGCCATGTTCTTTCTTCATGATGATGAAGAGCATGAGTTTGGCTTACTGCTATTTTACTATCTCATGAAAAAGGCTGGTTATATCTGCTATTATTATGGTCAGAAAACACCGGTAAGTGAGATTGAAGAAATACAGCTGCAGATTTCACCTGATGTAATAGTGACGAGCTTTACTTCTAAAATCAGTGACAAAACTGTTAAAGCCTTAAATAAGTTCCTCTTGAATCTAACCAAAGGTTCTACTGTTATAGTAAGTGGAAATCAATCTTCCAAAATCCAAGAGCACACTGAGAAAAACCTCTTCGTAGTGAATACTATGGAAAAGCTGAATCATTTTTTAGCTCAGTCCTAGCATAAAAGAGGTCATTTCGTTATCTTAGCGTTGCAAATGTTTACGAAATTAAATACTTGGCTTTGGTGTACACCCCAGATGAAGGAGTGACAGAGTCATGTGCAAAATATTTTTGATCAAGCGACTTATCACTTCGATAGGTCGCTTTTTTTATATCCTAATTTTTAAAACGAAATGTCCACTACTACGAGTAATATATTAGAAGAAATAGCCGCTCATAAGCGTAAAGAAGTAGCAGAAAAAAAAGAGCTGGTTCCTGTAAAACTGCTGGAGAAATCCACTTTTTATAGCTCTCCTTGCGTAAGTCTTAAAGAATACATCCTGAGAGAAGATAAAAGCGGAATCATAGCCGAATTCAAGCGGCAATCACCTTCTAAGCCACAGATAAACCTCTATGCTAATCCTGAAGAAGTTTCCATAGGTTATATGCAGGCTGGAGCTTCAGCACTCAGCGTGCTTACTGATAAGACTTACTTCGGTGGAAGTTCAGAAGACCTGACCACAGCTCGGAGATTTAATTTCTGTCCTATTCTTAGAAAGGACTTCATTATAGATGAATACCAAATCATAGAGGCCAAATCCATAGGTGCAGATGCCATTCTGCTCATAGCAGAAATTCTTTCCGCAGGTGAGCTAAAAACCTTGACTGATAAGGCTCATAAACTAGGCATGGAAGTGCTTTGTGAGTTGCACTCTGAAGAGATGATTCAAAAACTTCCAGAGGCAATTGACCTCATAGGGGTGAATAACCGAGACCTAAAAACCTTCACCACCAGCATAGAAAATAGTCTAAGAATCATAGAGCATTTACCTAAAGACAAAGTACTGATTTCAGAAAGTGGCATTCACTCTGCAGAACAGTTAGTTACGCTGCGGAATGCGGGATTCCACGGATTTCTCATAGGTGAACTCTTTATGAAGGAGGAAGATCCGGGGAAGGCTGCTAGAAGGTTTGTTGAGCAGATTTGACAATAAAAATTAAAACATGAAATGAATTTAGTTTACATCATATTGATTCTATTAGGTATTTATCTTTTTTATAAATGGATGACATACATGACTCCAGAAGAAAAAGAGATTGAAAGAAAATTTCAAGAGAGTTTAGATGATGAATTAATCACTGACCCTGAAACTGGAGCGAAAATAACACTTGAACAAGCCGAATCAGGCCATTGGATTGCTCACGAAAATAAGAATAGACCCAAATCAAGAGAGGAATTAGAGCGTTTGTATGATCCGAGAGAAAGGCAAGTTGAAGAAGCAATTAACTATCTCAAAGTATCGAGCCAGTACACTCATTTAGAATGTCTGCCTCAAAGTATAGTACAACTTTTAGATAAGTCTCAAATCTTATCTAAATATGACGATTGGTCATATTCTAGCCCTTATAAATTAACTTTTACTGACGGGTTTTTCATCGTTCCGACAATTAACATCAACTCTTCACATTCGCACCACTATTTTAATGATGATTATCAAGAAATCGAGTCAATGTTCGTCTTAAATATTAAGAATATTGAAGGGCAGTACTTTTTTAGAGAAAAGTCGAGAATAGAGAAAGTCTCAGATAGATTGAGACCAGATGACGTAATTGAAGTAATCAACTTTGAGTGTTTCCCAATTAGGGAGTCAGTCAGAATTATTGAAATTAAGAGAGTGATTGATAAAATGATAAATCTAGAAAAAGTGGAATTTGAATTTATTGATGACTTGCTTTTGCTTAAGAACTTAAAATTAATTAGCAAAGAAGAAATTATTCGGTTAGAGCAAATAATAAGACCCTTGACAAATGGATAAACTCTACATAAAAGTCTGCGGAAACGCATTAGAAGAAAACATCTTAGCGGTGAGAGATACTGCTCCTGACCTTATGGGATTTATTTTTCATAAACCTTCTCCTCGCTATGCAGAACTGAGGCAGCTGAGAGATACCGTTTATGAAATTCCTGAAACTACTAGAAAAGTAGGTGTATTTGTGAATGAACCTATTAAGAACCTAAAGAAACTGGTAGTTCTTTGTGATTTACACCTTGCTCAACTGCATGGAGGAGAATCGGTGGAATACTGTAAGGAGTTAACCAAGCAGTGTGATTTTGGAGTCATCAAAGTATTTAACGTGGATGATGATTTTGATTTCTCAGTCACCAAACCTTATGAAGATTATGTTCACTTTTTCCTTTTCGATACTAAGTCAGATAAGCTCGGAGGTTCAGGTAAAAAGTTCAACTGGGAAAAACTACGAGAGTACGATGGAGAACTCAGCTTTTTCTTAGCTGGCGGAATCACTCCAGATGATGTAGAAGCCATCCAAAATTTCAAACATGAAAAGTTAATTGGCATAGACCTAAACAGCGGCTTCGAGACTAGCCCTGGAATTAAAGACACGAATCAATTAAAAACATTTATAAACGAATTAAGAAAATGACGTATCAACCTAATGAACAAGGATTTTACGGAGAATACGGTGGAGCTTTCATTCCAGAGATGCTTCATGCCAATATAGAAGAACTTCGTTTAAACTACCTGAAACTCTCAGAGACTGAGGAGTTCAAAAAAGAGTTTGATAGCTTACTGAAAGACTATGTAGGTCGGCCTACACCTCTGTATTTTGCGCAGCGCTTATCAGAAAAATATGGTTCTAAAATTTATCTTAAAAGAGAAGACTTATGCCACACAGGAGCGCACAAGGTAAACAATACTATAGGTCAAATTCTACTTGCTCAGAAACTCGGAAAAACTAGAATCATAGCTGAAACAGGAGCAGGTCAGCATGGAGTAGCCACCGCTACGGTTTGTGCACTGAAAGGTCTAAAGTGCATTGTGTACATGGGCGAGCATGACATAGCCAGACAAGCACCCAATGTGAGCCGAATGAAAATGCTAGGAGCTGAGGTAAGACCCGCCACTTCTGGAAGTAAAACGCTAAAAGACGCCACGAATGAGGCCATCAGAGATTGGATAAACAACCCGAATGACACGTTTTACATCATAGGCTCCGTAGTAGGCCCACATCCGTATCCTGATATGGTCGCACGATTTCAGTCAGTGATTAGTGAAGAGATTAAATGGCAACTGAAACAACACGAAGGACGAGAACACCCTGATTCGGTAATAGCCTGCGTAGGCGGAGGAAGTAATGCAGCTGGAGCTTACTACCATTTCATGGAAGATGAAAGCGTAGAACTCATAGCGGCCGAAGCCGCAGGAATGG
>CAZTVP010000117.1:0-6921 GCA_964616995.1 uncultured Comamonadaceae bacterium | reverse complement strand
AGACTCAGATTCCTCTGGGTCTTTTTTTATTCAAATATTTTTACGAGGTCAACAGGTTCGAACTATGAGTGGAACGATCTGCGAAGCAAATCCTGCCACCCCGACTTAAAAGACTCAGATTCCTCTGGGTCTTTTTTTTGATAAGAAATTTTATTAGGTAAGCGAGTTGGACTGTGGTCTGCGGTACTTATTTCCTTGTCCACTTATCTACTTTTCCCAACCGAAAACAGCCTTATCACAAACTATCAGTTTCATGAATAAAATGAGCTTTTCATTTGACCTTTCATTCTTATTATTGAACCATGAATAAAACGGCACTCATCACAGGAGCTACTTCAGGTTTTGGAGAAGCGTTGGCTAAAAAATTTGCAGCTAATAGTTATAATGTCATCATAACAGGTAGAAGAAAGGAACGACTTGAAAAACTAAAGGTGGAATTGGAGCGGGATAACGATTGCACCGCATACACCATGAACTTCGATGTTAGAGATAAACAAAAAGTGAAAGAGGTTTTTCATGCGCTTCCTCAGGAATGGAGAAGTATAGATGTTCTCGTAAATAATGCTGGTTTAGCCAGTGGCTTAGATAAGATCCAGGATGGTTCTAGTGAAGACTGGGACAAGATGATAGATACAAATGTAAAAGGTCTTCTTTACGTTTCACATGAGGTGATCCCCTTAATGACTTCTCGAAAAACTGGTCATATCATTAACATTGGCTCCACCGCAGGAAAAGAGGTTTATGAGAAGGGAAACGTGTATTGCGCCAGCAAACATGCAGTGGATGCCATTTCTAAAGGAATGCGAATAGACTTGCTAGGAACAGGGATAAAAGTGACTCAAATCTGCCCTGGAGCAGCTGAAACTGAATTTTCCGTAGTTAGATTCCACGGTGACCAAGAGAGAGCCAGAAACGCCTATAGCGGGTACACACCTATGAGCGCTGATGATATAGCAGAGGTAGCATTCTACACTACCACTCTCCCACCTCATTTATGTATTAATGATGTGGTAATGACCAGTGTGGCTCAGGCGAGTTCGTTTTATATTAGGAGGGATTGAAGATGTAAGAAGTAAGACTTAAGATGATTTACTAAAATCAATTGATATTTGTATAAACGGCTTGAACATCATCGTCTTCTTCCATCTTGTCCAGCATTTTCTCTATTTCTTCTAGCTGATCGTCTGTGAATTCTACTGGGGAAGTTGGAAGTCTTTTCAAGTTGGATTTTTTAACGTCTATTCCCTTTTCTTCTAGTGCTGTACTCAAATCTCCAAAGCTCGTATATTCTCCATAGACATATATCATCTCTTCGTTTTCTTCTATCTCCTGAAGACCTGCATCTATCAGTTCAAATTCAAGCTCTTCCAAGTCTAAAGTCTTGGCATCATCACCTTCTCCCTGTGTTTTTTCAAATTCGAAAACTGCTTTTCTGTCGAACATATATTCCAGAGAACCATTAGGAACTAATCCTCCACCAGCCTTGTTAAAATAAGACTTTACGTTAGCCACCGTTCTGGTAGTATTGTCAGTAGCACACTCCACGAAAACAAGCACACCATGTGGACCTTTACCTTCATAGTTGACCTCAGTATAATCTGCAGCATCCTTTCCAGACGCTCGTTTAATGGCTTTGTCTATATTATCCTTAGGCATGTTCTGCGCCTTGGCATTTTTAATAGCCGTACGCAGTTTGGCATTCGTATCAGGATCATCTCCTCCCTCCTTGGCTGCCATAGTTATGGCTTTGGCTAGTTTAGGGAAAACCCTAGACATCATTCCCCATCTTTTTTCTTTAGCTGCACGTCTGTATTCGAACGCTCTTCCCATGATATACTGTTATTATGATTTGCGGTGCAATATACTATTCCCCTCCCTTCAAGTCAATCGGTAAAACCCATAGTTATAGGTAGAGAAAAAAAACATAAAATACTTTTTCAGAAATCAAAAAAAGTATCACCTTTGCACTCCCGAAAAAACGGGTATTGACATATTGGTCCGTTAGCTCAGCTGGATAGAGCAACTGCCTTCTAAGCAGTAGGTCCCAGGTTCGAATCCTGGACGGATCACGAATGATGAAAAGCCTTACTACGAAAGTGGTGAGGTTTTTTTGCTTTCAGACCGATTCCAAGCGCAGCTTGAGGGAAGGCTCGTTTCAACCACCCCGAATTGCTGGACTACTTTCGAATTGGCTCTGAATTATCGTATCAGCAATTCGTCCCTCCTTGACCAAATCATCTTTTCATTTCATAATTCTTCCATGAAGGTAATTTAATTTTACTATGGATACTAAAGAAATCGTACTTCTAAATTCTAAAACCGTAAATCCCAAAACCTACCCCAATTTGCTGGATTTGCCTTTGAATTGGCTCCGAATTACAATATCAGCAATTCACCGCTCCTTGACCAAATTATCTTTTTATTTCATAATTCTACCAAGAGGGTAATTTATTAGGTGCTGTAGATTCTAAAAAAAATCGTAATTCTAAAATCTAAACTCGTAAATCCCTAATTTTCACCAATCGGTTCTGCTTCTGAGATGCGTTGTGGATAGACTGCTCTTATGGCTAGGATTTTCATTTTATCCTCGTCATCTTCGTCATTCAATGAATCGTAGATTACTCCAAACTTGGCCAGACTTAACTCATCTCTTAATTCTCTAATAGCTGCTTCTAACTCGTTATTCACCGCTAGATAGGTTTCGTAAGCTGTGGCATTGTCGTTTTGAACTGAAATCAGAGCTGAAGTTGGAAGCGATGCGTACTTACCGAAAAACTCAAAGGCATATTGTTTTCCATAGGTCAAGCTCAGTTCTGACTCTGTGGTCTTAATTAGTGCCTTCACTTTGTCTAGGCTATCTACTAATAGCGATTGTTTTTCTAATATTTGAAGCATTTCTAACTCTTGTTCAAGAGCTACAGCTCTTTGCTTTACGCTATCTTCATTTAGTATTACTCTAATCGGAATGTGCTCTAGAGGTTCTATCAAAGGATACAGGATGTTATCACCATTTGCAGTAAGGAATCCTTTAGCTCCTTGTCTTAAATCTGAAATGGACATCAGTTCATTTTCAACTAGTAAATCATTATTTAAATTCACCATTACTTCGTACACATTTCTGTCTATTACTATCGCTCGTTCATACGGTTCTGTTATGACTTTCGGAAGCAGTCTTTTTAAACCTTTATCTGTATTCATGGTAGTTACAACTAAGAAAAATACAAGTAGTAAAAATGCTATATCAGCCATAGACCCAGCATTAGTATCAGTGGATGTTCTTCTTATCATTAGTTCATTTTTTAAGGATGAGACTTATCTATAGAACTAAAAAGTTAGTAAGAAGCTTTCCCAGCAGAAGCAGAGAATAGCGCGAAATACTTGGGATTTTTTACTGGTGTAAAGTGATGAATTATAGAAAATGGAATGAATAATCTAATGAGCAACAGACTATCCTGAACATTTGACAAGTATCCTATTCTAAAGCTACGGTCGCAGGAAGGTATCCAACGCTGCAGCTTCGGATACCGATGGTGGAGAATACCGGATTCGAACCGGTGGCCTCTTGACTGCCAGTCAAACGCTCTAGCCAACTGAGCTAATTCCCCATATAATTTCAAAAAGTCAAACTCTCTAACCACCCCGACAACTATCGGGGGAGCTAATTCCCCATGTAATGTCCAACACTTCAAGAAGCTCGGCCATTCTTTTAATCCTCTAGAACACCAATGAATCACTTGAAGCAGTGCAAGTGTAATAATTTATATTAGAATTTTTGGATATGGAGAAGTGAAAATTATTCCACTATTTCTACTGCATCTGAAGTGAACGAGAATGCATGCTGCCCAAGGATACCAATCATCACTCCTTGGAACAGTGGCTTGATATCTTTTCTGGCACTCCAGCTTATGGTGAAATTTGCACCGCTACCACCCGTTTCATCTTCTTCATCTATAACATAATCTAGAGATTCCAATGGCTTTAGGAAAATAGGTTCTTTAATATAACGTCTTACTAGTTCTCCAGTCGTGTTGTAATAATCTACTTCATTTATGTAAAGTGTGTCATTCTTGCTCGTATTTCTGATGCTTAACGTAGCAGTAAGCAGAATCTTAGTACTCTTAGATTTGGTATAAATATCAGAGTAAATAGGAACATAGACCTCCTTAGTAAATCTATCTTCTATCTCTAGTTGATTCTCTACTATCCTGTGTTTATCATCTATAAGCTCATCTGCTTGTTGGTTCGGATTCACATCTACACAAGAAGCAAATAATACTGCTAGTACGAATAGTTGAATGAATTTCATGAGGTGATGGTATTTGTGTATTGCACCGCTAAAAGTAAGTTATGATATCATGCTAAACCTCATGACATGTTTAAAATTAGTTTTCACATAAAGAATCACTACTTTGGCTCCGTTCAAAATGAAAAACATCTGCTTTTTTAATACGACTAAATTCTGGGGTGGAGGAGAAAAATTCTACATCGACTATGCGGTGCAATTCAGAAAAATGAACTACAACACATTCATCGTTTGTGGACATGATTCTCCCATAGCGCAGAAAGCACAGCAGCTTCAGTTACCGTATTTCGAAATGGAGGTGAGTATGCTTTCTTTTCTGAATCCCGTGAAAAGAAGAAAACTGGTTAAGTATTTCAAAGAACATGAAATAGACACTGTGCTTTTCTCTAGTTCTGAAGATGTTAAAATAGGCTCACTTAGCGCAAAAGCGGCTGGTGTAGAACGCATTGTTTTTAGGAGAGGACTAGCGGTTCCTATTAAAGCCAAGCGACTGAATATTCATATTTTCAAGAATATGCTTACACACATATTTGCCAATTCTGAAGAGACCAAAAGAACTATTCTCAAACACCTTCACCCCTACTTGGATGCGGATAAAATAGGTGTGGTTTACAATGGAATTAAACAAGAGCTAGCAGTTCCTTATGAAGGCGCGGAACTCGGATTTATAGCCAAACATAAGAAAGGAATAGTCCTGGGCTCAGCTGGGCGACTGACTCGTCAAAAAGGTCAACATCTACTCATAGAGCTTGCTAAAAAACTAAAGAAGAAAAGAATAGAATTCTCTCTTTTCATAGCAGGTTCAGGAGAACTAGAGGATGAGCTCCGCCAGATGATTTCTGAAAAGAATCTAGACCAAGAGGTAATTCTAAAGTGTTTCATTGAAGATATTCCTCGGTTTATGAGTTCTTTAGATATCTTTTTGCTCAGCTCTGAGTGGGAAGGATTTGGTTATGTATTGGTAGAAGCTATGCTTCAGTCTAAACCTGTGGTAGCCTTTGACATCACGAGTAACCCTGAAGTAGTCAAGCATGGAGTAACGGGAACACTTGTTCCGTATCCAAATGTAGATGCTTTGACTTCCGCTACTGAAGAATTCATACATAATGAAGAGCTACGCCTTTCCTATGGAAACGCTGGATTCCAACGCGTTCAAGAAAAATTCATCTTGGAACAAAGCATCTTAGAATTAGAGAAATTCCTATTGAAATAATGCTATTATCGAACTATGGAAGACTACAAAGAAATCAATAAAAACTCCTGGAACAGCCGAGTAGAAACACATTTAAAATCTGAGTTTTATGATGTGGAAGGCTTTATTAAAGGCGGAAACTCACTGAAGGATATTGAGCTGAATTTACTGGGCGATATTAGCGGTCTTAAGATTCTTCATCTACAGTGTCATTTTGGGCAGGACACTATTTCTCTCGCCAGAATGGGCGCAAAAGTGACTGGCATAGACCTCTCAGATAAAAGTATAGCCGCAGCTCGAGACCTTGCTGAAAAATGCGGGGAACAAGTCACCTTTATTCAGTCAGATGTGTATGACCTTCCGAATCACTTAGAAGGTGAGTTCGATATTGTATTTACTTCCTACGGAACCATCACTTGGCTTCCTGATTTGGATAAGTGGGCTTCTGTTGTCAACCACTTTTTGAAGCCTGGAGGAAAGTTCGTTTTTGCCGAGTTTCATCCCGTGCTATGGATGTTTGATGATGATCTAAACACAGTCGGCTACTCCTACTTTAACGTGAAACCCATCATAGAAGAACAAACGGGAACCTACGCCCAGAAAGACTCTTCCTTAAGCTTTAAATATGTATGCTGGAACCATTCTCTAGCAGAAGTTTTTACTGCGTTGCAAAACATTGGTATCCTCATCCAACAATTTCAAGAATTCGATTATTCACCCTACGAGACAGTGACTCACATGGAGGAATATGAAAAAGGGAAATACCGCGTTAAACACTTTGGGAATCAGATGCCTTTAACGTACAGTTTGTTAGGAGTGAAAAGTTAAAAGTTCGGGGTTGGCTGTTCGGGTTCAGGGTTCGCTGTTCGCGGTTTAGGGTTTCGCTGTTCGCAGTTCGCGGTTCAGAGTTCGTAGTGAAAGATTTGGATTCTTACTTTATAGCTGACTGAGCGATTCACTGAGTTTTTATCGAATGTGTGCCTACTACATATCTTCGCTAAAGCTGCGGTGCAGAACCAAAAGAGGTGTATCTCAACCTGCGGGTTCAGGGTTCGCTGTTCTCTGTTCGGGTTTTTCTGTTCAGGGTTTCGGAATCTGAATTCGAACTAACTATCTAACTTTCTCACTTGTTATTCTCAAGCCACGGTCACTGAGCGAAGTGCACCGTAGTCAAACCTGCCAACTTTCAAACTGACAAACTTTCAACTTTCTAACTCACGAACTTTCAAACTGACTTACTCCCTAAAACCAAAAACCTCCAAACCACCCCACAAAGCCCCGCTCCCACAATCGGAGAAAGGATATACACCGTAAAAAAACTGTACGGAACTGAAGGAAATGCCGCTTGTCCCCAACCCGACAAATATGCTAACATTCTCGGCCCGAAGTCTCGAGCTGGGTTGAAGCCTCCTTGTGTGTATGGAGC
>CAZTVP010000116.1:0-6958 GCA_964616995.1 uncultured Comamonadaceae bacterium | reverse complement strand
GAAACACCAGCACTTGCACCGCAACAGTGACAGTAGAAGACACAGAAGATCCAGTGGCCATTTGTCAGAACATTACGCTGAACCTAGATCCAGTTACAGGAATTGCGACTTTATTGGCAGCTCAAATAGACAACGGAAGTACAGATAACTGCTCAGGATTTACATTGAGCATCCCGACAGCAGACCAGAGCTTCACCAGTGCAGACTTAGGAGACAATACAGTAACTTTAACGGTAACAGATGCCAGTGGAAACACAGCAGACTGTGATGCCATAGTAACTATTACAGATAGCAATCCACCAACAGCAGTATGCCAAGACATTACAGTAACCTTAGACGGTTCAGGAAATGCTACCATCGTACCATCAGACCTAGACGGAGGAAGTACAGATAACGGAGTAATCGTAGATATTACAGCTACTCAAACCACATTCGACTGTACCGACTTAGGAACAGTAATCGTAACAGTAACCTTCGAAGATGACGCAGGAAACACCAGCACGTGTGATGCGAATGTAACAGTAGAAGACACAGAGCTACCAACAGCCGTTTGCCAAGACATCACTATACAGTTAGATGCAGCAGGATCAGCAAGTATAGTAGGAGCAGACATAGATGGCGGCAGCACAGATAACTGTGGAGTAGTAACACTTACACCCAGCCAAACAGACTTTGACTGTTCACACCTAGGAGGCAACACAGTAACCTTAACCGTAGCAGACGCATCAGGAAACACCAGCACTTGCACCGCAACAGTGACAGTAGAAGACACAGAAGATCCAGTAGCTATCTGTCAGAACATTACGCTTGGATTAGACTCAAACGGTGAAGCAACCATTATCCCAGAAGACATTGATGGAGGAAGTAGTGATAATTGCTCTATTGCAACGCTCACAGCTAGTCAAACCACATTTGATAGCACGAACCTTGGAGATAATACCGTAACCTTAACCGTAACCGACCAGTCTGGAAATACCTCAGAGTGTGACGCTGTAGTAACCATTGAAGATACTATTCCACCTACAGCTATTTGTCAGAACATTACGGTAACACTAGATATTTCTGGTAATGCAGTGATAACATCTGCAGATATAGATGGAGGAAGTACAGACAACGATGCCATAGCCTTTGTAGTGGCCAGTCAGACTAGTTTTGATTGCACAAGTGTAGGCATCCAAACAGTTGTCTTAACCGTTACAGATGAAACAGGAAACGTATCTACTTGTGAAGCTGAAGTAACAGTATTAGATGATTCAGCGCCACTAATCACTGAATGCGCAACCGACCAGTTTATTTACCTGACATCAGATTGTACGGTAGAAGTTCCAGATTACACAGGTGAAATTGAATTCTATGACAATTGCACCGCACAAACAGGAACTATCATCACACAGACTCCTGAACCAGGAACGGTATTTACAGGTGAACAGTCCATTACGGCTACTATCACGGTAACAGACCCTTCAGGTAATTCGGATAGCTGTGACTTTGAAATAAACGCTTTAGATGACACAGCTCCTACGGCTATATGTCAGGATATCACGGTAAATCTAGATGAGAATGGGCAGGCATTTATTTCTGCAGCGCAAATAGACAATGGAGGTTTTGACAACTGTCAGATAGATAACATCCAAGTTTCGCAAACGGAGTTTGACGCTACTCACCTGGGAGAAAATACGGTGATATTAACGGTAACAGATAGTGCTGGCAATCAATCTACTTGTGAGGCTACAGTCACTATAGCTGATACATTAGAACCTACGGCTATCTGCCAGAACATTACGGTGGAGCTTGATTTCATAGGTCAGGTAAGTATTACTGCTGCGCAAATAGATAACGGAAGTTTCGATAACTCGGTCATAGCGGATATGACTTTAGATATTACTGAATTCTACTGTGAAAATCTGGGAGAAAACACCGTAGTACTTACAGTTACTGATGATTCTGGAAATCAAAGTAGTTGTGAAGCCATAGTTACCGTGCTGGATAATACACCACCAATTATAACTGAGTGTCCTACAGATGTGTATGGATATTTAGACGATAACTGTGAATATGCCATGGAAGACTGGATAGATGAGCTTGAATTCTATGACAACTGTACGGACTTCAGCTCTATAGTGATAGAACAGTCTCCTGCTCCTGGAACTATATTCAACGGGCCGCAAACTGTAGATTGTGTAATCACACTAACAGACGCACTAGGAAATTCAGACCAGTGTGATTTCACCCTTATTATTTTAGACAACACGATTCCAGTAATCGAGTGTCCTACTGAATTATTCGTAAATCCGAATACAGGTTGTGATTACGAAGTAGAAGCATTTGATGGATTGATAACCAACTATGACAATTGTTCAAGCATAGTATCTATAACTCAAACACCAGCATTAGGTGAAGTTATCACTGAATCTACGCTAGCTACACTAGAAATTACAGATGAAGCAGGAAATGTGAGCACTTGTGAGTTCATGTTAGAGCTAGTAAACAACATACCGCCAGTGGTAGAGTGTGTGCCTAATCAGGTGCTAGATTTAAGTAGTGAGTGCGTTGCAGTGATTCCTGACTACACCACAGATTTAGTGGCACAAGCCAGCTGTGGCTCAGAAATAGTTTCGGTGATTCAAACTCCTGAAGCAGGAACAGAAATTACAGAGCTAACAGAAATTACTCTTGTGGTTACTGATTTAGAAGGAAACACCACAGAGTGTATTTTCTCAGCTGACATCCTAAACGTAACACCACCACAAGTAGAGTGTTTAGCACCACAAACGCTAGAGCTAATGAACGACTGTGAAGCAGTAATTCCGGATTATACCAATATGATAGAAGTGACTCCATTCTGCGGAAGTTCTATAGCTTCTATTACTCAATCTGTAGCTCCTGGAACTACAGTTTATGAGAGCTTGGTGGTAACTTTAACTATAACAGATTCAGAAGGTAATATGTCTTTATGTGAAGTGGAGATTCAACTTGTAGATACTATAGCTCCAGTGGTAGAATGCCAAGCAGATATCATACAATCTGATTCATTAGTAGAGTATGACTTGCCTTCATATTCAGATAATTGCACCGCTGAACTTAACTTAATAGCTGGACTAAACTCTGGTGAAGTATTCGAACATGGAAATACTACCGTTACCTATCAAGCTATAGATAACTTCGGAAATGCCGATACATGCTCATTTAACGTGTTAGTGAATAATGGGCCTACCGCTGTAGATGATTTCTTTACCATAGAAACGGATGCCACACAGTACAGTGATTCTGTGATGGTAAATGACTTCGACATAGATGGAGATTCGATCTTTGTAAGTGATTATTTCTGGGATAATGACAGTCTCTTCGTCTCAATATCATCTGAGGGTTATATAGAAATAAACATCTATGACGACTGGTGTGGAATGGATTCTATTAGCTATACCATCTGTGATGAATATGGATTCTGTGATGAAGGAGTAATCTACATAACCAAGCAGTGTTTTAATGGATTAATCATACCTGAAGGATTTTCACCTAATGGAGATGGAGTAAACGATGTATTCGAAATAGTAGGCATTGAATTCTTCCCTGAGAATAACATCCAAATCTTTAACAGATGGGGAAGACTACTTTATGAAAAAGACTCCTATTTAAATGAATGGGATGGTATGCCTATGACAGAAGGATTCCAAGGAGGAGGAAGAGTGCCTATAGGAACCTACTTTGTACTCCTAGATTTAGGAGATGGCTCTATTCCTATTAAATCTTATGTGCATCTGAATTACTGATAGATTTTTAATCAAATAAATCTGGTTTTGTAACCTAAAAGTTTTTACTCCCGTACCTACAAAACATAAAAACACCTCAAAAGTGCTTTTATCCAAATTGTAGGAAAATGGAAAAAAGAACATTAAAAGGCTGTTTTAACAAGGTTAACACCTTGTTTTTCAGTGTAAATGAAAACAATAAGAAAGTGAAATTATTTACTTTCCTAGTCTTATTTTTAATCAGTTTTAGTGGCTGGTCTCAGCTAGATACGCTCCACTATATTCCGCCTTTCGGTTCAGACAGCGGAGGAAATGAAAGGCCTGGAGATGTACACTTGTACATAACTACAGCCTCTACTACTCCTGTGAACTATACCATTACAGATGCTTCTGGAGATAATTTGATACAAACAGGAACCGTTGTCAGTGGATCTCCTGTTCGTTATGACTCTAATGGATTTGCCAGTGGAATTGCCGTAGAAGATGTAAATCTGAATCAGCCCTTAACTTCCGGTGTTGGATTTAAAATAGTTTCTGACGAATTTACCTATGTGAATGCTAGAATTCGTTCAAATGACAATGCACAGGCAGGCTCTTTAACATCAAAAGGAACAAATGCATTTGGAACAGCGTTTAGGCTAGGTAGTATTCCAAATCAACAAGGAGACTCAAATAAAGCGACAACTTTTGGTATAGTTGCCACGGAAGATGACACCGATATAACGATAGATTTAACAGGAGCAGGAATTATTCTTGAAGGAACTACACCTCCATCTACAGCAGCTCCTATAAATATTACTCTGCAAGAAGGAGAGTGTTACGTAATGAGATGTGAGGCCAATGTCTCTACAAATAACTGGGATGGTATGATTGGTAAGCTTATCACTTCTGATAAGCCTATTGTAGTAAATACAGGTTCTTGGAATGGTGAACCTACCACCTCTGGAGGAAGAGATTATGGAATAGACCAAATTGTAGGAGATGATAAAATTGGAGTTGACTACATCTTTGTAAGAGCAGGAGGTGGAAATAGCCGTGAGCTTCCTATGATAGTAGCTCACCATGATAATACGGATGTATTTGTAAATGGATCATTAACACCACTAACCACGCTCATGGCAGGTGAATATGTGACTATAAACGGCTCTAACTATGTGAATGATGTTATGTTCGTCAATACCTCAGAAGAAACATTCGCATATCAGCTATTAGCAGGAAATGACGCAGGAAATACCGCAGGAATGAACTTCGTTCCTGATTTATCATGTCAAGTGGATTCAGTAATTGACGCCATAGCAGATGTAAATTTAATTGGAAATAACGCATTTACAGGGGGTATTACCATCACGACTTTTGCGGGTTCAGAAATTAGAATAAATGGAGTGTTAGAAACTTCAACTCCAGAGACAGTGACGCTCACTAACGGTGATAGCTACGATATTTACCGATTAACGGGATTAACAGGAGACCAAGAAATACGGTCTAGTACTATTGCCATAGTATCCTTTTTCGGAGTATCTGGAGTTGCAGGTTATGGAGGTTATTTTTCTGGTTTTGAAAGACCGCAAACTATTACCATTCAACCAGATGCTGCTTTAGTCCAACCTGTAGAAGGTTGTGCATTAGGTTTATTTGCCATAGAAAGAGCTGGAGATACTAGCGTGCCTATTACTACAGATATAGTTCTTTCTGGAACTGCCACAGTAGGAGTTGATTATGATATTTTCGACTTAAACTTTGATCCTATCGGAAACCAACTTAATTATGATGCTGATGAAACGGTGAAGTATGTAATCGTTCAAGCATATGGAGATGCCATTAATGAAGGAACCGAAACTGTTGTTCTTAACTTTGAGTGGCTTATTTGTAATGAAATTCAAACGGCTACTCAGTCCGTTACAATTGAAGAAAATGCTATAACATTAACCTGTCAAAACGATACTACGATTTACGTGAGCCCTGGAACTTGTGTCTCCGACCCTTTTAACTTTTCTCCTGCAATTGCTTCAAGCTTTTGTACAGTGAATTTGAGTCAAACTGATGGTTCTGGTTTAGTTTCTGGAGACCAATTCCCTCTTGGAACTACCACCATAGAATGGACTGGACAGTCTAGTGATGGCACTGTTTCGGATGTTTGTTCATTTACGGTTACTGTAGAAGACAATGAAGCTCCATCAATAACTTGTCCGAATACAACTCCCATAACTCCAAGTTCAGTAGGAAGCTGTGATGGAACACTACCTGATTTATCAGGAATCTTAGGAGCTACAGATAATTGCACCGCAACAGGTAACCTTGTGTTTACACAAGTTCCTCCAGTGGGAACAGTACTAACTAGCGCAGTGGATGTGGATATAACCGTAGAAGACGAAAGCGGAAATTCTGTGACTTGTACCGTAACAGCTCAGGTAGATACTACGCCTCCAAATGTAAGCTGCTTAGCTGATCAAACAATTGATACTGGAGTTGCCTGTGGAACTAATGTTCCTGATTATGTAGCTATGTTAACCATTTCAGATGATTGCTCATCAAATGCTAATTTGATTATAAATCAATCACCACCAGCAGGTGCGTTTATCACTACTTCACAGGTAGTAACTATCACGGTTATTGACGAAGCTGGAAATGTGAATGATTGTACTTTCAACTTAACACTTACTGGTAGTGATTTTGATGGAGATGGAATCTGTGACGATGAAGATTTAGATGATGATAATGATGGAATCCTAGACGAAATAGAGTGCGACTGTCAAGAATATGACATGCTGGTTCCTACTTATTCGGAACCCAGTACAGTGAGTATAGCTGGCTGGTCTCAGAACGCCAATGTTTCCTATGAGGTTATTGAGACAGGAGGAATTATAAGAAAAGCTCCAGCAGGAACTACTAACACTACAACTAACAACACTGATGCAGCCATAACGGACGTATCCAACACCATTTCAGCAGCTGAATATCCTGCAATGTATCTTACGTATGAAGCTGCAGACGGAGGAAACAATAATAACAATAGATATGCTTTCGGTTGGGCCACTGATGCGAGCCAAGGAGGATCGAACACATTCAACCCCATAGCAGTAAGAATTTTTGGAACAGAGCTTCGTGCTTATACAGATGACGGAACGCTTGATGGCATAATCTTCGGTCTTACTCCAGGAGATAAAATAGGAGCTAGGCTTTTAGCAAATGGAGATTTAGAGATTTACTTA